>NZ_MAIS01000195.1:0-2546 GCF_001680695.1 Paenibacillus sp. KS1
GAAACCTCTTGAGCCGACGAAGAATCAGATTGAGGTTCGGAAGTATTATCCGGGGAGTAAGCCGGAGAATTCAGAATCGGGATCTACGTCGGGAAATAATAAGAATTCAAGCGGTAAGGGTACGGGGAATAATGGTAATGTAAAATTAAACAAAAACGGATTGACTCCAGAGCAGGAGAAGCATTATAGACAAAAAATAGATGAAGCTAAAGCACGTGGAGATCAGAAGGCAGCGGATGATGCAAGATATGAACGACACTGTGAGGAAAAGAAAAATAGAGGTGAAAAACCTTTAGATCGTAAAGATTGGGATACTATCAATGAGCGTCTAAGAAAGAATAGGGAACGTGGAAGAGAAGAGGAAATAAAAGGTAGGAAGGCTTTGGAAGAACATCTTGATCGTAAATTAGAAGACAATAACGCCGACGAGGTCGTTACGTATACATCTAGTGAAGGTCATGTTACACGCCCAGACAGTATAAGTCGTAATAATAAGGGTGAAATTGATTTAGTTCATGACCACAAACACAAAGCAGGTGAAGACCAAATTGTGCATAACGACAGTCAAATTAGAGCCGAAAGAGAAATGCTTCAAGACAAAAACGGTCGACATTTTGTAACAATATCAAGTGACCAACCTGATTTAAATGCTATTCCTCCTAAGCCAAGACCGAGCGGACCTTTAGGAGACAAGAGTGATGTTTACTATACCGATCCGAAGAGCGGAAAAGTGACTCACAAATGGGAACCTAATCCACGTTTACCTGGTGGAGGTAGATGGAAAAAGCTATGAACATTATTATATAATTTTATTTTGTAGCAGTAAGGAGGATATGCAATGAAGCCTGATTTGTTTTCAATTACAATGTATCCTACGATATCTTTAAACAAAGAAGAGATACTAGGTCATATTTTGGATGTGTTTGAGTCAAACGAAAAATTTGCTCCTTCCCATTGGGGAAACAGTGAAATGGTAAGGGTCGAGTATAATCGTAATGAAATTCTTGAAAAAGTAACTTCAGAGCGTAGGATATCTGAAATTTATCTTCACCGTGATAAAACTGTAAAATACACGGGGAGCTTTGAAGTCAACTGGAGCCCACGTTCATTTTTGAAGTTTGATTTTCATAAATCTATGCCCCCAAAAATGTGGTCAGCTTTTTTTGAGTTATCTGATCGGATTGCAGAAATTGTAAAACCATGTTATGGAGTAGCACATATTTTTTGGCCGTCATCATATCCTTGGAATACTGAGCGTGAACGTCTGCATATGTGGATGGATATATGTTCTTATCCTGTGCCGGTTAGATATCTTCCAAATGGCCCTTTGGGGATAGGGGCGAGAACATACTTTAGCGGTCATGTTTTGGAGATGTTTGGCGAAGAATTTCTGTTAAATAGTCCAGGAGTTGTATCAGAACTTAACTGGGGTGGTATTTGTATCGATATTATGAATAGACCATTAGAAACTGATAATGACACGTTACTTGACAGTTGGGTGAATGTAATGAAATATTTGGAATCAGCTCAAGTGATGGCTATACCAAGTTTTGATGAGGATCGGATGGGTGTATCGTTCTGCCCTAATGCCGCTTGGATGGACTTTTTAAAAGATGAATAAGTATGCTAGGTGGTGATATAAATAATGGATGAGAATAGTAATAAAAGAACAAGAGTTATAGAAATATTAAATAGTTCTAAATACAATGATGAGGTTATCGATGGATTGGATATGAGTGATATGGATCTCACTTTTTTAGACCTGTCAAAGGTTATGGCAGATGGTATCATTGCAAAACGAGTCATGTTAAGAGCGTCTTCGTTACTTGGAGCGTCGTTTCTAGATTGTGATTTTGAATCAGCTGACTTTAGAAGCTGCAATTTAGAGGGGATAGACATTGCAGACTGTGTACTTAGTAGCGCAAACTTCCAAAAAGCAAATATGAAATATGCAAAAATGAATATAAGTATGTGCTTAGAAACTTGTTTTGACGAAGTTGATTTTACCCACGGAGAACTGATTGGATCAACTTTAATTAATGCTACCTTTCGTAATGCAAATTTATCTGGGATCAATGCTAAACAAGCAAGTTGCTCTAATGCTAATTTAAGTAGTGCTAATATCACAGATGGTAATTTTGAAGGGACAGATTTTAGAAATGCTAATTTATCTAAAGTAGATGCTAGAAATGCTAACTTTGCAAGTGTAGACTTAACAGGAGCTATCCTTTGTAATGGAATTTTTACAGGTGTTGATTTTACTGGCGCCAAACTTGACAATGTAGTTTGGAAGGGAGTCAATGTGGACGGGGCTAAATTTGACAAAAGTGTTAAGGAACAGGTATTAAAGATGATCTAGTGATCTGCTTGAAGTTTGATGTGAAAAAGATGAACGCACTAGATAGATACTTATAAGGCTTATTCCAGCAGATGGAATGGGCTTTTTTTGTGTAAATATTACCAAACCCGTAGAGAAGATAGGATATTTCTTGGCAAAGTATTCACCGATACGAGAGGCTGACTCTCAACAAAGGGATGGAGATGGC
>NZ_MAIS01000161.1:0-4986 GCF_001680695.1 Paenibacillus sp. KS1
TGGCTCTTTTCTTGTTCGGTTCTACCGGAGCATCTTCGGGAGTGAATCTAGCTGACATCGGATCAGGATGGTCTCCGTTAAGTGATATTGGTTCAGGGTAGGGTGGTAAGCAATATCGGCTAGGGACGGAGGTGAATGGCTTGTGACGTGAGGATTAGCGAAAAGGTATAGGTTCAAAACATACAGATAGCGACTCTTGAGTTCAAGGGTCGCTTTCTTAATTAGGATATTATCCAAAATTTCAAGAGAATCTAGTGAATTAGAATCCATCAAACGGAAGAGCCGCATGGCATATCATCTTACTATAACAATTGGAACATCATCGTCATCGCCGAGAACGAATTGGCCAATCCATGCATAATCCAGCTTGGAATAATGGATCCTCCTGCTAATTTCTCGTTTATGTACCCCATAAACCAGCCAATTAAAGCGGTAAATAACGTTATGATAACAGCATTGATTATTCCGGTTCTTGAAAAAAACATAACCCCATGCAAACACCCGAACAATATTGCCTGAACCGTGTTCCCTGTTACAAACCCAAACGCAGAAATCAATCTTTTCCCGATAAAACCTCTAAATAATATTTCTTCAGATAAACCGGTCTGTACGAAAGCATGCAACAAAACCGCGACTATTCCAGAAAAGCCTAACCCATAAAATTGCGAAGCAGCAACATCGGTGTCATTAGTGAAAAACAAAATAATTATCCACCCAAGAGATACGAACAAGAGAAGCGATAAGAAGAAGAGGATGAAAAAGCTGTTTCTTTTCTCGACAACAGGAGCTTTACATCCAATCCATTCAAAAAAAGACTGCTTCTTTCTGGCGAATAAGAACCAGCATACCAGAGGAACTACACTAAATAGGATCACTTGTACAAGTGAACCAACCAACACGGAAACAGTCATCTTCTACTACTCCTCTCCCTTGTACTCTAAAATGTCGCCAGGCTGACAATCAAGGACTTTACAAATCGCATCAAGCGTAGAGAAACGAATCGCACTTATTTTCCCCGTTTTTATATTCGAGAGATTAACATTTGATATTCCTACCTTCTCCGCAAGCTCGTTCAGAGATATCTTACGGTCTGCCATCACACGGTCCAGCCTCAAAACAATAGCCATAATACACACATCCTTACAGAGTTTCATCGGATTGCTGTTGCAGCATTCTGCCATAATCGAATATTTGAGCTAGACAAAAGAATACAACCGCAACCAAAATATAAAACAGCTCAAACGACACATTAACCCTTGCCGCTGGCGTGACCATTTGAATCATTGCTATTTCAACAAATCCAGGAATAATGGCGATCCCAGCTATGAGCAAGGATATCCGTTTCAAACGCTTCATATGCTTGGCAACAAACGGTGTATAGTCCTTACTAATATCTTTAAAAATCCCCCCGGTAATAAATAGTATCACCATGATTAGACATAGCCTCACTACATCCCCACTGAATGTAATAATTAGATCAGATTTGGCGTAATCACTATGGTCGGTATGTAAAAATATAGAGCTCATAGTGTTTATTGCTGCTGGAATTTCATCCCCTGACACCTGAGTAAGCCACAGAATTGCAGCAATCTCCGCTATCGTTACTACCAGCAGCATGATACACAGCATTCGCAAACAAACAGCCAATATTTTGCTCGTTTTCTGAATTTTAAGGGTACTCATATGATTACTGCTCCTTTATTATGATGACTAGAGCATAACAGGTAAATTTATGTATTTCAATAATAATTTAATGTTTATCGTTAAATTATTATTGAAATACATTTAAAATCTGGATTCTCCTAGGTCGCGAATTAATCTATTACTCTCGATAATTATTATCATTTTATGTCATAAAACAAAAAAACCGCATTACGCGGTTTCGATTGTCATTAATGGATATAGAGAAGGCGTATATCAATAAACGTAACCTGTCCATATTTCTTTTCATCGGCAGCCTGATCACTAGTATAAGTTTCTCTGTAGAAACTTGATGAGTATGGTTTAATGGATTCATGGTATCCATCCTTTGTCTGATCATCGCATCACACAGCGGCTCGCCGTCGAAGGTGGTCATAACCTCACTGCCACAACCTAGATCCATCCCCCTTCGATACAGAAAATCCTCATATTTTCAGCACCTGATATTGTATGAGTCGTTTGCACTATTACGTCTTGTACAAGCACCGTGCCACAGTATTATTTAAAGTCGCACCAATTACGAATTAGGATTTGATTACAATGTCCATATTGTTGGAACTGGTGCTTACATTCAATAATATGCAGTTTGTTGTACAATGGCTATTCTCACCTTTCAAGAAAATGTGACGCATACATCAATAGAGCATAAAAATCGGTTTATAAATATCCTATTAAATGAGTTCTTATTTCAAGTATTGTTACCACTCGTTGACCACTTTTGCCCCTTTGAGAATGTATGTACTATAATCTTTATCTTTCATCATTATCTTCTTTAATGTCTCGCAAACCTCATCATTAATGACATATTGATTTTTAAACTTCTCTTTTACTTCACGATTAACAAGTTCATTAATTTTATTAATATCGATTGATTCACATTTACCCTTTCCAATAAGATATAAAATATAAAACATAAAAATTCCTTTCCGGTCTGTCCCGTTCGGATTTAACTGAATCTCTCTATCAAAACTAATAATATGCTCCTTGACGAATCTTTTTATTGATTTCTTATGCAATAAAGATTCTTTTAACAAGTTATTCAAATTATTCACAATTAATTCTACTAATTCTTCGTTTGGAGAAATATATTCTAGGACTCCATTAGCAATATATTCACTAATATGATATAAAAATAGTTTTTTAACTAATAAGAAGTCTTGCATATCCACTGGAAGCATATAAGTAATCTCGCCGCCACTAACTTCTATAAAACTACGTGATAATGACTTATCCAATTCCCTAAAAGATCCGTATTTAACTTCATTACGTGTTCCGTCAATTAATAGCTCTTGATACACACATGTATACTTATTTATCTCAGGAATCACTTTACTTATTTTAACTCTGTATAGAACAATACCGAATAAATTAACAATAACATTTACTCCGCCATATTTATCTACATATAGAATAAGGAAGTGACTTCCATATTCGTTATTTCCCTTTGCAAAATCATATACTCCAGATTCAGCAACTATCGATACAACACTATTACCTTTCCCTGTAGTTACAAATTTTATAATTTCATCAAACTCAGAATACGTATCATTTATCTCATTTTTCAAACAATACCATTCATATGCTATTTTCGCTACCATTCTAAACATTGCTAGACTAAAGTAAACATTAATGTCTAACTCTATTTTAATCTCTATCTCTAGCTGATTAATATCAACGATTTTAACTTCATGTTCAAGAGTTGACCTAATCTGAGTATTTTCTAAGGGGCCAAGAAGATGCTTTCCATCTTCACTTTTCAGTTTTCTTCCCTTAAAGAGCTCCGTATCTGACCCGATTTTTTTGGCTACATATTTTTCTCCATTCAATATAACACTTGCATCATATTTATGGTAATTTCTGCTTTTGCTCGATTTTATATCTAGATTATTAGTAACTAAAGCTAACTTTTGAATAACTTCTGATTCAAACATATCACTAAATTTATTATTGTGTTCAACTCTACATACATTCTTATTTAAAATTCTAGCATTAGTAAGTGCATCTGGAATAATATCTGATTCTGATAAGTTTTCTGATTTACCACAATAAATACACTTTCTAACCATAAGATCCTCATCCTTATTTTTTGTAGTACTTCCTATGTAACATAAAAGATTATTACATTCATTAATTTTTCCTGAAGGAATATATAAGAATGTTTTGCCTATTAGGATATAGAACAAGAAACATAATGTAGCCGTCAGATGCTTCAACTTATTTGACCATCGCCTTGGTCATTTTCGATACCGTTCGTGGGCTATATAGTGATGATCGTACATTTCTCGATAAGGTCAGCAATCTCTGTCATTATTAGCCCTTTATAAAAACAGGCTTCAAGCGTATCACGGGAACGCTTATGGAGGTAAAGTTTGTTGTTTAAGAAAACCGTAACGTACCACGGGATGCGAAGTGCAAGTTACCATACTCGTTTCGAAATGTATATGTGAACCCACCGTTCCCGGAATTTTCCGTAATTAAAACTCAATGTGGAAACAAAAAAATCCCTTTCCAACAAAATGATTCATAGTCATCTCTATGGTCTTACGAAAAGCGGTAGCCCACTTTAGTCACATCCTATTTGTGAATAAAGCATTAACAAAATCCGATGTAAAATGATATATAGAATAGGCCTATATTCTATGGGTTGTAGTGTGTAAATCAATTCTACAAGAATAGGTCTTCTTTTTTTGCTACTTATCTATTATAAGAAGATATCCTACGATCTCCAAATGTTACATAAGTATACTATTAATCCATTTTGTAATATACATGTTGATAGCTGATGCTCAACTATTTGAAATTACATGTTACACCTTCTTAAAAAAGTTCCAAAATTCAGTATTTACTTTATCTTATCGTATACGCAGGAACAGAACATTTATAAAAAAATTTTAAATTAATGTGCTGAGTTACTGAATAAGGAGAAAATAAAAACAACAAGTAACCTTCATGCAGCTCCGATGTAACTTCGTCACAGGTTATAAAAGGAATTGAACACATAATGGGATGGAATGAAATGGGCTAATTAAGGTCAGATAGATTATCAACTTTATCCTCAACTGTATTGAACTTAAATAGTATGACCAGATTAAACAAGTTTTACAACACTTCTATGAAAAACCAATCGTTCCAAAACGATCAACAACAACACCAAAACAATCGAAAGCATCTGCCAACCAACAACAGCTACTCATTCTATTTTTATGATAGCATCCTACGCATTGGATACAAAGATATTTCTATTTATGAGGTTCTCATATTGTAAAGCCTTGGATACAATTGGTT
>NZ_MAIS01000067.1:0-33930 GCF_001680695.1 Paenibacillus sp. KS1
CCGAATACGTCGCTGTGACGACTGACGGCAACACTGGAAGCTTCCCGACTTCCGTATTCACAACTACCGGAGCAACACTGATAATGTGAGGCTCTCCAGCTATGATGACAGGGATTGCTGCCGTCTCAGCCGTTACGCCATCATAATTTCGAGTCACTTGCAAAATAAGATGAACGATCTGATCCGCAGTTAGACGTACAATCGTACCATCCGGCTGAATAGCCATCTCGTTGTCCGACGATTTGATCGAAACCGTGAAGCCTTGCGGTACAGAAGGAAGCGTTACGTACTTATCGTTTTTCCCAGGTGGCTGGATGGAGGTAATCCAGTCTGCAATCACGTGTGGTGTAATGGATTTCACAATAATCGATCCCATGTCAGGGGCATATTCCGTCGTATTATATAAGGTAATCGAGTTCAAGCCTTTCTTCAGCACAATCTGAATGGTTTTGAGCTGTGCTTTATTCCAATCCGTCCCCGTCAATGGTACTTCGATACCTTGCTCCTCATTCGCCCGCATGAACACCGAACGAGGTGCGGCAGTTGCATACTCGATCTGCAATTCATAGACGCCATCCCCAGGCACGTTGACTTGTTGGAAAGTAACGGTGTTGTTGTTTCCAGCAGGCCCGCCGACAAATCCAACCACACTCCCGGTCATAAACGCGCCATTGCTTCGCAGTACCGCATTTCCTGTCAATACGGCATTCCTCGCATCATACACGTCGTTAATATTCACAACACTTCCTGCCGGAACGATAACAGGGATTGCAGCCGTATTGGTACTCACACCGTCAGCCTTCCGCTTTACTTGGAAGATAAGCATAACTTCTTCCGCTTGGCTCGTTGGCGAGATGAGTCCAGTATGATCAATAATATCTGGACGCTTCGATTCAAGCAGCTCGATCTCATAGCCCTCCGGCACTGGTGGCAGCGTTAAACGAGTCGCATTCTTCGCAGGCGCTGGAACTGACTTCAATCCCGCAGCGATTGTCTGTATCGGATCCAATGGTTCCTGATTCGCTGGCGTAATGGAAACCGCTGACCCCGCTGCTAAGGATAATGTGACGGCTCCCCCAGCAGTCGCCAGCCCTGGCTCGATCAATCTCGGCAAGCCCAAGCCGATCTCGAATACGTCAACCGCCTGCACGCCCGACCATCCAGCAGGCAGCTTCCAGCTTCTATCCTTGTAGCCATCCTGGCTGAATGCGATAATCTCCAGCTTATCCTTACGCCATAAGGCAGGTACGAACATCTCTGTACCGTTGGCAATCGTTACATCGCCGTGCTTCACGACGCGTTTGCCGTTCTGCTTGGAGCTCGTCACTCCATCTGAAAATTGCACAGTGTCCGTTGCGCCATCGTAACTTAGGCGTTCGTACTGATTGAGATACTGCCAGAGCAATGTTGTCGTACTGAATTCCTGCAAAAATCCCGTCAGCCTCACCTTGTCTTTTTTGACAATGTCTTCGCCATGCATGCTCGTGCCGAACAGCTCATTGCCGCCTTTTCCACCGACAGCAAGCGCTGCTGGCAGCTTCATCTGACTGTCGATCGAACGCCAATCCGCCCACCACGCCATCGGCTGCAGACCGAATAACGGGTCACCGCGGTAGCCATGGAAATACTCACTCGTAACGTCCATTCCTTTATCACGCCAATAACGCATAATCTTTTTCTGAGTTTCACTCTCCTGGCGATACGTTGTCTTATGATATGGATCTGCATTACCAACGGAAGGAGCCCACTCTACTGGACTCGTTACGAATGCATCGATATGAATCGTCTTCCCTCGAAGCAGCTGAGGGATCTTGGCAAGCAAGTCATCGATATTGCGTTGGAATACTCCTGCTCCCCAAGCACGTGTTAGATTAATTTTATAACTCTGGCCACTTACCCAATGGCCTCCCTTTATAAGCTCACCGTTCTCTTCCTTGCGAATGAGATCCTTATTGACGAATTCCTCCCATTGCGGGCTATCTTGATAGGCGTCCGTCATATTGATGTGGAAGCTGATCGTCGTATTGTACTTCTCCGCCTCATCCATGAACCATTTCAGGCTGTCCAGTGCAGTAGCATCACCTGGTCGCTTCAGCTTCGGATTGACGACGTTCCAATCTGGATACTTCGAATCATGGCCATCATGCTGCCAGCCAACCAAATAAATAATTTTCGGCATGCCGCGCGTCAAGTGATCCATCTTCTTGATTGCTTCCAGCGCTTCATCCAGCGTTAATTCTATTTTCCCGTTGTCTCCCAAATAGAGCTTCATCGTTAATGTGCCAGTGTAATCTCGCAAAAATGGCCGCGCAGGCTCAGGCTTGATCGTCAGCTTCAATGTATCTGTCAAGCGAATACCGTCTCTAACTACTTCCACGCCGATCTGGACTTCACCAACATCCTGTGTCCCTGCCCTTGCTAGTCCATCATCCCCGATGGTGAACATATCGATAGGAGCGCTATATGCAATTGTCGTCTTTGAATCATGCCGCAAGTCAATCTTACTTCCATCCTTCAACCAGCCAGTCACCTGCAGCTGCGTCACACCGTCCAAAGGCACTGATGTATCGTCAGCGGATAGCTTAACCGATACAAGTGGATTGTCATTATCAGCTGTCCCTTGGGCTTGAATCATACCGCCGGGAGTGAATAAGCCCAACACCATAGCAAGAACAAGCGCTAATGAAGTGATCCTTGCACTCGATTTCTTCCTGAACATGATTAACCCCCTTCACATTCCTAATTGTTGTAGTCTCGTCCTTGTTTGCCTTGATCTTGTTACCTTGATCTTGTAGCCTCTTCCTTGTTGCCTACCTTGACCTTACCTCCTTGCCTTGCTGCCATGCTAACTTGCTAACCTTTAATCGCCCCGTCTACCATCCCTTTCACAAAATATTTTTGGAGAAACAAATAGACAACTGTGAGCGGCAGCATCCCAATAAAGCAGCCCGCAGCGACCCAACTAATGTTGCTATGGAACTGCGAGACAAAGCCCGACAGGGCAACCGGAATCGTCATCATCTCTTTCTTCTGCAAGAAGAACACGGAGAATTGGTAGTCATTCCACACCTGCACACCGATCAAAATGACCACAGTAGCCGTAATTGGCTTCAGCAAAGGGAAAATAATTCGCAGGAAAATTCCGTACCGGCTGCAGCCATCGATCAGCCCCGCCTCGTCCATCTCTCTCGGAACCGTACTAATAAACCCGGTGAACAAAAATATCGTCATCGGCAGCGCAAATGTGACTTGTGTCAGAATAATCGCCCAGTATGTATTGATTCCGCCTACGTCTACGATGAATTTGTACAAAGGTACGAGAATCGTCAATGCGGGGACAATTAAGCATGAGATGCACAGCGTGTATACGAATCGATTCCATTTGGTCTGATGGCGAGCCAGCGGATACGAAGCACACGCACCGATGAACACGACGAGAATAACCGCAGTAACCGTGATAATCCCATTGTTCATAACAGCTCTTCCTAGCTGAGCATCCTGCCATGCATGAATGAAATTATCCACTTGGAGCTGCTGTGAAGGCATCCATTTACTGCTCGTATCTTCTATTGGTTTGAAGGACAGATTGACTAAAATGTAAAAAGGGATGCTGTGAATCAGCACGATGAGTACTAGCGCTATATATTTGGCAATCTTCACACATCCACTTCCTTCCGACGAAGCAGTACAAGTGAGGAAATACTGATGACCGCGATGATGATGAACATCAGATTCCCGAGCGCTGCCGCATATCCCGCATCCTGACGGGCGAAATACAGATTGTACATCATCG
This sequence comes from Paenibacillus sp. KS1, assembly GCF_001680695.1. NCBI lineage: Bacteria > Bacillati > Bacillota > Bacilli > Caryophanales > Paenibacillaceae > Paenibacillus > Paenibacillus sp. KS1. Next base: position 3,794 of record NZ_MAIS01000067.1, read on the forward strand.
TGGACAAAGACTGCGTCGCATAGCCCGGTCCGCCGTTCGTCATCGCTACTATGACGTCAAACAGCTTCAAGCCTCCAATGAGATTAAGCACAATATTGATCGTAATTGCCGGCATAAGCAGCGGAAGCGTAATCCGCATGAATCCGCTCCACCAGCCAGCGCCATCGATATTGGCCGCTTCGTGATACTCTTTCGAAACAGACTGTAAGCCTGCCAAAAAAATAATCATCGCAATGCCCATATACTGATACGTGTTAACTAGGACAATCATCCATACCGCACGCGAGCCGTTCGACAGCCAATCCACGGCCTCTCCGCCAAATAAACGGATCGCATCATTCAGCGCCCCGCCGTCGTACTGAAAGAAGAAGTAGCTGATGTAGCCCATAATTAAGGGGCTGATAATAACGGGAAGGTACACGATCATACGGATGATACCCTTCCCTCTTAACTTCTGATCCAAAAACAAGGCGTAAGCAAGACCCATCACATTTTGAAACAACGTACTCCCGAAGCCGTAAATAAACGTGTTCTGAATCGTCTGGACAATCTTCTTGTCCGACAGCATTAGCCGATATTTGTCGAAGCCTGCCCATGCGTATTGCTGTGAATAGCCGTCCCAATTGGTGAAGGAGATTTTAATACCCTCGATTAGTGGATAGAAAATGAACACGGCAAACAGCACTAGCGCCGGGACGTACATCAGATTGAGTATTCCAGCAGAATGAACCCATCTGACCATGAAGCCCGAACGCAGCTGCACTCGTCCTTCATGCGTGGCTTCCATCTTCGACGGACTTCTAGCCATATGCATCCTCCTAGATGTGAAAAATAAGACCCGCAGCAAGACAGATGCAGCCGCGGGTCGATGAATTGCCTATCTGTTATTTAGCAGCACGTAATCTTTCATATTCCTTTTTCATATTTTCCGAGAATTCTCGAGGTGTAATGCCGCCAGCCAGCAGATCCTGGCCGTTCTTGCACATGACGTCCCACATCCCGTTCGGCAAATACACTCTGTCAAAGTACGGGAACACGCGCAAATCTTTAAACTTCTCAAAATCAGCCGTCAAGCTGCCTGCATCGGTGGCAACACCGTCAAGCCCAGGAGGAAGCGCATTTGCAGCGGCGACCAAGGCTACATTCTCCGGCTTGGCGTAATAGGCCACGAATTTACGAGCCGCATCGCTGTTCGGGGAATCCTTCCACACGCCCCATGTCGTCTTCTCTCCACCTACAAGCGTTGGCGCATCGCCAGCTGCTACCGAATGAATCGGCATCAAGCCTGCTTTCAGATCAGGATTCAGCTTCTTTGCTTCTTCGATGAGGAACGGACCATATATCCCGAATGCAGCTTTTCCTTCTGCGAAGGCTTTAGCGGAATCGCTATATTTCGCAGTCAGCACATCCTTGTTCAAATATCCTTTCTCTTGCAAGGATAGGAACATTTGCGGCAGTGCGTCGAATCGGTTCCAATCAAAGGTTCCGTCGAGCAGTTGTGCTCCATCATTCTTCTCAGGGCTTATAAAAACGGACGTCGCATAGAAATCGAAAAATTGTCCGATCGGCCATGAATCCGCGCCTCCGATATGAATTGGCACGACTTCTCCATTGCTCTTCGTCTTGATTTCTTCCGCGGCCTTCATCAATTCATCCCATGTCATCGGAACCTGTATGCCATACTTCTCCAGCACTGATGAATTGTACACAGGCCCGCCTTTATCTTGATCCATAGGGAGCACGAACACTTTCCCCTGATCGTCGGTTACAGCAGGTTTGATGGAGGCGTTTAGCTTGCTTGCCCATTCTTCGTCCTTCAGGTCAGCTAAGTACGCGCCGTAACGAACCTTGGCCCAACCGTGAGTCGCAAATACATCAGGCAGCTCATTGGATGCCATTTTCATTTTCATAATGTTCTCATACTCCGCACCTGGAGCACTGAAATCCACTTTAATGTCTGGATTGTCTTTCATAAATTGATTGGCGATCTCCTGGAGCACCTTCGCTGGCTCGCCAACCACGTTCGTCATAACCGTAAGATTGACCCCGGTTCCTCCCTTGCTTCCTGCACTCTGACCAGGGTCGCTGCTAGATGCCTTTCCTCCAGCTGCATCCCCGCCCGTACTTCCTGTTCCGCATGCCGCAAGCAGACATGCTGCGATAACAAGCAGTGTGAGCATCTTGAACCAATTGTTCCGTTTCATCTGTATCCCCCTTGCCGACGATATGGTCGTTGATTCCGTTTTCTGTTTAGAAGATACCATTTATGATTGCGCTTTCATATGCTATAAACCTACAATTGATCCGCTCATTTCTACACTGTCGATTTTCGTATTGACGAACCTGCAAGGAGTACCTATCCTTTAACTTAAGTGAAGGAGGCTGGCGATTATGGCTGGATTCAAGTCAATACGATCCAAGCTGACGCTCGTATATGGTCTGACCATTGTCACTCCATTTGTCATATTGGCATTTGTACTCCCCATCTACGCCCAGCATGTGCTCATCAGAGACACGGAGAAGCTGACGGCAGGAACACTGCGTGCTATGGCCAGCAATATCGAGACCTATCTGGATGATTTGGAACGGCTGACGGCTTCCCCCTATCTGAATGACAATGTCATACAGGCGCTGAAGATTATTGCCGACAATGTATATGAACATGCAAGCGCATACACGAAGCTTCAGACGGATCGCGCCTTAACAGGCACATTGCCCAATTACTTAATCAATACCCGCAAAGATATTCTCAGCACGCTCATCATTACGATGAACGGGAAATCCTACCTCACAACCAAGAACAGCAGCATAGACCTCGTTCCCGACTTTCCGTTCCAGTACGAATTATGGTATCAAAAAGCAGTAAAAAGAGATGGGAAGGCTGCATTCATCAGTTCTCATTCGCAGACCTACTTAACGAACCCGTCCAACATTCAGGTATTCTCCGTATCCCGATTAATTAAAAATCCAGAATCCGGTCAGCCGCTCGCGGTCATATCTGCCGATGCAGATACGAATGTACTCGATCAGATCACGAAGGACATTCCATTTAACGTTAGTTCTGTCGTCGCAATTACGGATGACATGGGAAATGTAATCTATTCAGGCAAGCCGCTGACCGAGGAAATGCTCAAACAACTTCAGACCCGAGGGAATGAAGACGTACGGAACACCGGATTCGTGACCGTAACCCAGACTATCAAGCCAGCAAATTGGGAAATCACCGTATTCTTATCCAATGACGAGCTTAAGCAGAAGGTGCATTGGATTTACATCACGGCAGCACTCATTTCGATTGGCGGCCTCATTGTCACTTTTTTCGTATTCCGCTACTCATCGCAATGGATCGTCAAACCGATCACGCAGATGAAAGAAGTGATGACGAAAGTGCGCAATGGCAATTTGCAGGCGCGTTATGAAGGGGCAGGATCAGACGAGCTGTCTTACCTGGGTCATTCACTAAATAAAATGGTCATCCAACTCGATGAGCTCATTAATCGCGAATATAAAGCGGTTCTGGCACAGCAGCATGCAGAATATCGAGCCTTGCAATCGCAAATACAGCCCCATTTTCTATACAACGTGCTGTCCGGATTCATCGGATTGAACCGCATCGGCGATACGAAGAGTCTGGAAACGGCCATTATTTCACTGAGCGGCATGCTGCGCTACATTCTAGAGGAAAATCAATGGACAACGGTCGAACACGAATTCAAGTTTCTAACCAAATATGCGCTGCTGCAGCAGCTTCGCTTCCAAGACAGGCTGACGATTCATATTCACTATGATGATGAAGCTGCTGAGTGCCGTATCCCAAAACTGCTCATCCAGCCTCTATTGGAGAATGCCGTCATCCATGGCATTGAACCCGATGATCAAGCGCACACCATTCACGTGTCCGCTTCCATCAAGCAGCAAGACAACGTTCCGCTTATCTGTATCGAGGTACGTGACGACGGTGTTGGATTCGATGCGAAGGCAATGCAATCTCAAGCACATGTTGGTCTTGCCAACGTAAATTCGCGATTGAAGCTCGTCTACCCGAACGCACAACTGAGCATTGTAAGCGAGCCTCATATCGGTACTTGCGTAACGATTCAGATTTCGAAGGAGGACAGCTTATCATGAGGATTTTAGTGGCAGACGACGAGGCCTTGGTAAGAGCCAGTTTGCGCAGCATGCTGGCTGAATTGAACATGACTGTCCACGTCATCGGAGAAGCCCGTAACGGAGAAGAAGCCCTTCGGTATGTGGCAGAGCGGCAGCCAGATCTTGTGTTCGTCGATATTCGGATGCCGAAGTTGAATGGTCTGGAGGTCATCGCGCAGAGTCGGGATAACTCCCCTCATACGAAGTGGATTATCGTAAGCGGCCATTCGGAATTCCAATATGCGAAGGAAGGGCTGCGTCTTGGCGCATGCAATTATTTATTGAAGCCATTCAGTCTCGATGAGCTTCAGGATAGCCTAATCCGTGCGCAGGAAATCCATGATGCACATATCTTGGATCTCAATCGCCAGCTTGAACATGCCATTCTTTCTGGTATGCATGGCAGCAGCGGCAATCAAGCAAACCTATGTCAGCTTGGGGCACGGCGATACAAAGTCAGCGTGTTCTATTTGAACAGCTGTCTCTCTGAGCAAGAGACGCTTTTGTGTCAGCAGCAGTTCCATGAGCAATTGCAGTTGCTCATCCGTAATCAATCTCTTACCACCAGTCTCCATACCGTTGCATTGCCCCTCACTAGCGGTAATCCTGCAATCGTATGGTCATGGCCGGCTGCACATCAACAACATGCGATGGAGCTTCAACAGGAGATGGAGGATGCTGTGCAGCAAATGTGTAAAGATGAGTTTTCCTCCTCTCCTACCATTACTACCATTCAGATCGAAGAGTGTGCGAATCTTCAAGAAGCGGCGCAGAAGGTGGAAGAGCTTCAACGAATCGCTCCCCTTCGCATGCTGTTCCCGATGGAGCGCACTTTGTCACTTCATGACCTACTCGATCTGGATCAGCAGCCTGAATGGCTCTCTGTAAGTCATCACGTTGAGAAAGTAAGCCGATTGTTCCGTCAGCAAGACTATCACGGTTATTCCAAAGCCATCGTGAGCATGGAAAGAGAACTGCGCGGAACACACTTGGCTGATCAATCCCTTATTCATCGGATTCAAGAGTCCATATCCTATTCGATTGGAATATCGATAGACAAGATAGAAGATCAAGAATGCTGGTTTGGGCAATTGAAAAGTCTCGGGGATCAGATGATAATCCAGCCGCCACGTCATGACAGCATGAACAAAGATATCGTACAGCAAGTCGTTGCTTTTGTTGACGAGCACTATATGCATAACATTGGAATGAAGCAAATCGCTGATATGTTCCATGTGACGCCGAATTATTTAAGCAGCTTATTTCATAAGAAGCATGGCATACCATTTCTGAAATATGTAACGGAAACAAGAATGTTGAAAGCGAAGGAGCTGCTGCTCAAGGAGCCTCATCTTAAAGTGCAGGAGGTTGCCGAAGCCGTCGGTTATTACAGTGCACGCCATTTTGCCAAGCTGTTCCGGGACTATTATGAGTGCTATCCATCAGAGCTTAAAGAACAGGGAAAATGAAGAAGATACGAGTTAAGTTAATGAAAATAAATCTGCCGGAGAAAAAATTCCATGTTAACAATAACAAATTGGCAACTTTATACGAATTTGGATCGTTAATATATTGATCTACTATATTACTCAATCCCTCTTATTAGGAAGGAGAAAACGTATGCAACCGTCCATTACACGCGACTCTCTTACTCACACGTCCTCATCACGACACAAACATACCTTTCGATTGCTGTCTGTCGCTCTCACATTTATGATCCTCTTCACCGCATCGCTAACACCGACTGCCCGTGCTGCCTCAGCATCCAACTCTACAAAAGAATCACTGCCAAAATTCATACAAGTCGAGGGCGGATATTATTATTCCATCGCGCTGCGCAGTGACGGATCAGTATGGGCTTGGGGCCGCAATCTCACTGGGGAATTGGGCATCCAAGAAACAGTGACCACTTACGACTCCTATCCGATTCGACTATTTGAACTGACAGACATCCGTCATATCTCAACAAGCGGAGACGGATATCACTTGGCCACGAAAGCGGATGGAACCGTATGGACATGGGGTGCTGCAGGAGATTCTAAAGACGCTCGACAGCATTCCATCCTGCCGCATCCGATTCAAGGCATTAAGCATGCTGTCTCCACAACCGCAACATCCAATAGGGGTGCAGCAGTTCTCAATGACGGAACGGTATGGTACTGGCCTCGTGCAAAAGGAACAGAGACAGCTCCTGTGAAGCCCGTGCAAGTGAAAGGCTTATCCGAAGTCGTTCAAATTGAAGCCTCCGCAGAAAAAATATATGCAGTGAAAAAAGATGGTACCGTGTGGAGTTGGTCAGACGCAGCAAAACCAACAAAAATCCAAGGACTATCTGATATTCGCATGATCTCCTCCGGTTATTCTCTGCTTGCTCTGAACAAGAAGGGAAAGGTCTGGAGAGTAAAGGAACAAAAAAAGCCTGTCGCCGTTCAGCCCCAGCTGACGATAAAATCGATTCGCACTTATGACGATTACGAACTATTATTAACGACTTCCGGTGAAGTGTACAGCTATGGAGGACGAACACCGACTGGAAAGCAAGGAAAAGTAAACGGTTTGCCTAAAGTTACGGCGATAGCCGCAGGGGCATTCCACAGTCAAGCCATAGCGGAAGATGGGAACGTATGGGGCTGGGGTGGAAATATGTTTTCTTCGATCGGGACAACGAAGAACTTTAAAGACAATATGGTCTATAGCCCTGTTCCTGTAGAACGTACGGCAGACATTTACGTCAATGGCAAGCTCATCAACTCCAGGTATCCTTCTTTCATTCAAACCAATACCGTGCTTCTCCCCGCAGCGACAGTCGCGGCGGCACTCGGTACGAAGCTGCAGTTCAACGCGGAATACGGTGTTGCAATGCCTTACTCTATAACGTATAAGAGCCGAACGTTGTCCTTCGGATATGAACAAGATCGCATTGTTTATGACGGTGGGTTCATTGATCGTGAGAAACCGTTAGTCGGTGCAACTGGTACTACCTCCATACCTTATCAGTTGTTAGAAAAAGGACTTGGTCTTCATGTGACCTGGAATCCCAAACTGCTGCAAATTCATATCGACGAAGTATCATCTAACAAATGATTTCCAAAACTGATGGCATCAATGGCTGATTCAAATGAACAAGCATGCATTTCCATAAACCTACATATGTATTGGCTGGGTTACGAGAAACTACGGTTAGAAACGATAAAAAAGACACTGCCTCATTCGGGCAGCGTCTTCTCGCATCCAGCTCAACCTTGATTTTGTTCCCATCGAGCCACTTCTTCTCTGACACGAGGCGCTACTTCTGTTCCGAACAGCCGTATCGCTTCCATAACCTCTTCGTGAGGCATAGTGCCATGCGGCATATGCAGCATGAATCGCGTAACCCCTACGTGCTTACGGAGCTCGATAATTTTTTGGGCTACCGTCTCGGGATCGCCAACATAGAGAGCACCCTCAGGGCTGCAAGCCGCGTCGTAATTCGCTCTCGTATAAGGAGGCGCTCCTTTTTCCTTCGCTCTCACATTCGTTCTTGCAAATGTGGACGGGAAGAACGTCTCGATTGCTTGCTTCTGCTCCTTCGCGACAAATCCATGAGAATGCGAAGCAATCGTTAGACGGCTTACATCGTGGCCTGCTTCCGCAGCAGCTTTCTTGTATAGTTCAGCCTGAGATGCATAATCAAGCGGCTTCACTGGTCCGATGATCGCCAAAACGAATGGAAGTCCCATCTTCCCTGCTCTGACCGCGGATTCCGGACTTCCTGCGCTTCCAATCCACACTGGCAAATGCTCCTGCACAGGACGCGGATAGATGCCTAGTTCATGAATCGCAGGGCGATGCTTCCCGCTCCAGCTTACCTTCTCCGACTTCTGAATCTGCAGCAGCAAATCCAGCTTCTCATCGAACAGCTCTTCATAATCGTTCAGATCACAACCGAACAAAGGGAATGATTCCAGAAACGAACCGCGACCAACCATAATTTCTGCACGACCATTAGAGAGGCCATCCACAGTTGCAAAGTCTTGAAATACACGCACAGGATCGGTAGACGACAGGATCGTCACTGCGCTTGTCAGCCGAATTCTTGTCGTCTGAGTTGCTGCTGCAGCTAATACAACCGCAGGAGAGGATGCCGCAAAGTCCGGACGATGATGCTCCCCTATCCCATATACATCCAGCCCTACCTGATCTGCGAGGATCATCTCCTCGACCACCTGCCGCAGCCGCTCTGCGTGGCTAATCGTGATTCCGGTATTCACATCAGGCGTAGTCTCAACAAACGTGCTTATACCTAGTTCCACTATCCATTTCCTCTTTTCCATTGATGTTCGTGTCGATGTTCATGTTCATATTTACGCACATAGTAGACGGTATATTAATTTATCACTTATTTTCATGATTTCATAGGTTGGAAATGGGATTTCCATTTATTCTCTGTATATAAAAAAGAAATCAAGTTCCATCGTACATGGAACCCTGAATGGCAGCGGCACTATATTCATGAAGAAACGCAGCATCGTTAAGTTTTATTATGACAGAACTATAATGCTGATCAGGCGTCAGATTGCCCCTCCCTAATTTCCCATGCGATTCACGTTTTGGTGTCATTTACCGATACATGATAAGGAAGCTTTTATGAATCCATCATGTTGGAGTGAGAAAATGACCAATCAAACGACGGAATACTGCCCGGAATGCGGGCACAAAATGGAATCCGTGCCGGGGTATGTTACCTGGTGCGAGGAATGCAATTGGAACATCGATCCGGACTGGCGCCCCATCTCTTCACTAGGCCTTGTGGAACGGCTCAATTACCGCATGGGAGTCAAAAAATCACAGCTATTGCTTGAGGAGAATCTGCATACCGATCGGATTACGTATCCCTTAACCTGGCGTAAAGCGCTCGCTTATTTGTTAGCCGGAAGTATCCTTGCAGGTACCTTCAGTCTACCGATTATTGCGGTGTATTGGTTTTTTTATAGTAATTCGTTATTGCTTACTATGCTTGCCATTGTCCCGTTTCTACTATTCACCGACTTAATGCTGCCCTCCAGGTGGAGACTGTCGGGCCAGCCTCTGCGGCGGGAGGAATATCCCGGATTGTATCGTCTCGCCGATGACATTGCCGCAGCCGTTCAAGCACCGCCGATCGACGAGATTCGGATGACGAATTCATACAATGCGTACTTTACCAAGTTCGGCCGGCGCCGAACCAAGATCATCGGGATTGGAGTACCTCTATTTTCGGCATTGAGCCTATCAGAGAAGATCGCAATCCTCGCCCACGAGACCACGCATCATGCGCATAAGGATGTGACCCGTTCCTGGTTTATCGTGTCAGCGAGGCGAATTATGGCTTCGTGGTACGAGTTCGTATATCCATACTGCGAAGAAGGAGAAGTGCTCAGGCCTATATCCACACCGATGCGATATGCCCAGTTGCAGCTGGCCAATCTGATTTTCATCCTGTATTACGGCCTCGGTATTACGGTCTGGGATGAGAGCCAGCGCGCCGAGTATTTGGCCGACCGAGTCGCGGGCGAGATTGCAGGAACAGATGCCGCATGCTCGGCCTTAAGCAAATCTCACTTTGCTCCCGTATTCTGGCTGACGGCTGAACAAATCGCACGCTACCGCTTTAATTCGGATTTGTTCGGGGAATTCCGCCAAAAGATGGAGCATGTCCCCGCAAGCGAGCAGAAACGAATCCAACGGATTCGCGATTCCATCACTGTACAATTGGATTCCACTCATCCGCCGACACCGTACAGATTACAGAGTCTACAGCATCATCAAGTACTGACACCGCGATATGTGCCTGACAGCAACCTGAAAAATCAGCTGGAAGAAGAGTTCGCACGCCTGGAGGAAATAAGCCAGCGCTACTTGCTGAATGATATTCGGGCGGCGTTATGATGGAGCTCGCTATGAGTAGATAATAGTAAATAGATGCAAATATCTCAGCCCTTTCGATTTCTATGAGGAAGCCAAAGGGCTCTGTTCCCAGCTACACCCATTATCAACGTCCTTGCACTGATCTCTCCTTCGAACTACAATCGAAAGAGCATCCGTACTCTTTACACTACTAGATTGAGAGAAGGTCCATCTATGAATGACAAGAGCAAAGAGCTATTGCAGCAAGCCTATATACATGCCAATGAGCTATCCAGACACCCTGTCCTCTCTCACTACTGGAATCAATGTTCACTTGTCGTGAAGGGCAGTGTATCCCGTGGCAATTGCGATCAATATTCGGATATTGATTTTGTGTTCTTCTGTGACGAAGATGTTCGGCAAGCGATTATCATCGGATATCGGGAAGCAGGTTTAAGCACGACAAAAGATAACGCATTCCAACCGATTGGAGATTGGGAGGGCCATTATCACTTTGAGTCGTTCACTATGTTAGAAGGATATTACGGGGAAAATAACTATCCGCAAGTGTGGGAATTCCAGCAGGCGATCCCTATTCATGATCCTGAGTCACGATTCAAGCATACAATTGCGCAGCAATCTGCGCACTTCGACAGCAGTTTGAGGATGTACGTACTACTCCGCCATCGACTCTTTCCTCTGCTTCTGAGCAGGTACAGCAGAGGTAGAAGTAGAAGCGAACAATCGTTTTTTTTGATAATCTAGCAAATACACATCTAATTCCTGACTAATCCTCACAACCTCATCATCTTTGAAATCGTTCTTTTCATTGACAATCGAAATAAGTTGCTTTTTAAGTCGTTCGATTTTCTCAAGCATTTGAAGATCATGGGGGAAGTGAAGATAACACATTATGAATCACCTCGCATAATCGGTGTGTAAATGAAGAACATCCCGAATGCTGATTGCAAATCTAGCAACCTACTAACCTTCTCCATGTTGTCCACTCTATCGATGACGCTCATATATTTCGTTTCTTCTTATACGTTGAATATATGTAAAATGTTTCCTGAAAAATAAATAAATTTCGATTTTCATATACATTCCCTCCATGAGCATCGTTTGCTCCATACAGCAAAAAGACATCGACAGTATCCTTGCTTTGCCGATGCCCTCTACTTCGATTTTCCCGAAATCAATTACTTTTTATCCACATGAAGCAATACCTTCGGATGCACGCTGTACGTGTCTGAAATGCTCTCATCTGAAATGACACCCAGTTGTATCAAGCTCTTTATCTTCGCAGTATCCGGCTTGGACAGCAAGCGCCATACTTCCGGGTCAGGCAGAGCCGCATACAGCTTGACATCATCATATTGTCTATACTGTTGCTGAACCAGCCTCACATGGAAATTGCCTACGTCTATCTCTGACTCTCCCTGCTCTTCACAGTATTGAATAATATCGCTTCGCAGCGCCGACAGCTCATCCTCAATTTCCTTTTGCTGCTGCTTCAGCTTATAATATCTCTTTATCTTCTCATTCTCGATCATTGGATCACGCTCCCTCCTTGCACTGTATGCAGGGTGAATCCGATCTAAGACCGTGTAACCCGGAAAGCGTAAAATTCGATTCGCACACAAGGGAAGACAATCTGTTCGTTCTCCTCAATACTTTGCGCTATCTATTCTGTCTGCTAAACTGACACTTCACTTGCCTTCATCCTTCCACCACCAAACTCGCCCAAACCTCCTTCATCTTCATAACCCCATAAATTATGTCGTCTTCAGACATTCGAGGGAAATAAAAGTACGCACCATACTGATTCACACCTTCACCAGTTTCTTCCTGAATGCAGGTATCAGACCAGTAAATGCCTTCTTCCGAGCACTTTGTACGAAACGTGACATATTGCTCTATGCTGCCTCGCCACCATCCGAAAATGCTTAATCCGGCATCCGCTTCGATCCAATGGAACAAGTGCGATACATGTGCCGTCAACAGATCCTGCAGCAGCTTGAACTTCTTCCCATACACCCGCTTCATTCTTCGTAGATGCCGTTCATATTGGCCATTGTGCATCCAAGAAGCCAACGTGCGCTGCTCCAGCAAGTTGCTCGGATTCGGCTCGAATACCCCCTTCGCTTTAGCGAACACGGAGACGAGCGATGTCGGCACAACCGCATAACCGATGCGTATATGTGGGAGCAGCGTGTTGCTGAAGCTTCCGATATAGATGACTCGACCCTCACTATCTAACACTTTCAACGGCTCCAGCGATTTGCCCCGATGACGGAACACGCTGTCATAATCGTCTTCTAGAATGAGCGCATTGTTCTCCGAAGCCCAAGCGAGCAGTTGCTGACGGCGCTCCATTGTCAACACAGCCCCTGTCGGAAACTGGCGGTTAGGCGTCACAAGAAGCAGCTTAGCCTGCCAATCATGCGGTATTATTCCCTGTCCATCAATAGGTGCATGAACACAGCTCGCCCCTAGCGTCTGGAAGATATGTATTGCTCCCGTATATCCCGGATTCTCAACAACTACGCGATCCCCAGGATTAATGAACAACTGTGCCGTCAAAGCGAGTGCCTGCTTCGAACCATTGAACACAATAACCTGACTCGGCTCAGCAGCTATGCCCCGTGCTCGTCTTATATATTGGGCAATACTGTCTCTAAGCCTATCATCGCCTAATGTGGACACCAATCGGTTCATTCGGTCACTACTGTGCAGCAATCTGGCCTGCGCATACAAGCTGCGATTCCACTCTTTATCTGGAAACCATTGTGTACCAGGACCGAACTCTTTGAAATTCGCTACTCTCAAGCCGGCCTTGATGCGCATTCCGCTATTTTCATCTCGCCGTTCCTCGATCTCCTTCAGACGCATCCCCCAGTCGGACAATACGTTCAGCTCTTGACAGGGAGTATCAGTTCCTCTCTTGGTTGAGGGCTGGAACGCAACAAAGGTTCCCTTTCCCACCCCGCTTGAAATATAACCTTCAGCAGACAACATATCGTACACCTCATTGACAGTTCCCCGAGATAGCCCGAATAGGGCAGCCATTTCCCGGCTCGATGGCAGTCTTGTATCCTTTACAAATACTTGTGAGGCAATGGAATCTCGGATGGCATGATACAGTGCGAGGCGTTTAGATGGATATTGTTCCAGATAGGAATGGTAAGGGATGTGGAATTGCATAAACTCATCCTCCGTGACAAATGGTCTAGTAAAACTAATCTAAATTGGATCTTTTTCATTGTCAATTCATAAGGTAAGCTGATTACTACACAAACAAGATCGAATGGAGTAATCGGAGGAGGTCGTTGTTAATGCGAAGAAAAGAATTCGAAGTCATGGACACAGTGGAAACCGAGCAATTTATGCAAGAAATGAGCTTTGGCATTCTCGGGACGATCAATGAGGATGGATGGCCAGAGCTTACCCCGCTTAATTTTGTATATCACAACGGCTTTATTTATTTTCACGGCAGCGTATCAGGACGCAAGATGAAGAACATCAAGGTAGATCAGCGTGTTACATTCTCTGTGGCGAAGGAGTACGCAATCATTCCCTCCTATTTCACTGAAGCGAAGCTGGCCTGCCCTGCAACAGCATTCTTCAAATCGGTTCTGATCAAAGGCCATGCGGAAAAGGTGTCGGATCTAACAGAGAAGGCGGAAGCATTGACCGCCTTTATGCAGAAGCTTCAACCTGAAGGCGGTTATGCTCCGATTGATCCAGTTGATCCAGACTATACGGGTCAGATCAAAAGCACCTCCGTTGTCCGCATTAACGTGCATGAGTTATCAGCCAAGTATAAATTCGGACAAAATATGAAAGAAGAGAAATTTGAAATCGTGACGAATGGGCTTTTGAACCGTAATGAAGATCTGGACAAGGAAACCATAGCCATGATGGAAGCATTATGTCCGCATCATCGGAAGAATGACTGCGATTAGATGGCTAATTCTAATACGAAGTAAGACACTAGAAATAAAGCCCTGTTGGCTTTTGTGTAAAAATGGAAGTCTTCGCGACACCATTTGTACAGAATAAACCAACAGGGCTATTCACAATTTATCATTATTAGTAGTGCGCATCTTCAAGATGATTTATCAGTGGGTGTCTAGTGTCTTGCAAACAGCCAACGACTAGATAGTTTTGCCTATTGGGAACTCGATACGGTCGTATCTAGATGCGGAAAAATATTGTAGGCTTAGCTTGCCACGCAACCGGGTTACTTCTCAAGTACAACAAAATCTTGATGATTCGTTCGAATAAATGAGCTGATTCGTTTCAAACTAGCAGGAACCATTTCCTGAAACCTTTCGTACAAACGATTTACGGCATGGGACAGTTCGTTATCTTCTTCCAGATCCTTAAAAGAAGCTGCCTCCATTTGTATATGAAGTCGGCTGTTCCGCTCCTCAATAATCTGCTTGGTCTCTTCAAGCAACTGCATCATGCTTTGGTCATCGAAAAAACGCAGCCCTCCTACTACTCCTGCCCAATACCCCGGCATTTGAAGCAAATAAGCTACCCAAGAATAATACTCGCTTGCTGAATTTTTGGCATGATCATAAAATACTCTGAACATGCATAATGCCTGTTGGCTCCTGTTCAAATTAGCGATAACCTGTGTCTTAGCTGCAGCATCTTTCCCTCTAATGCCTAAAAGCGTTGATTCCACACATGCCCATCCCAATCTCTCGTCGCTCAGCGCATCAAATTCCGCTTGCTTCATCGTCACTAATGCCATGTAAACACCTCTCTTTTTTTGACTTACATGAATGTCAATTTTAAAGTCAAAAAAAATTATTCCGGTCTGAGGATAGCTAATGCTGTTTCCGATACTTGCTCCAGTACAGCCGCTAATCGCTCTTTTATCTCTTGTTCAGAAGTCACTTTCTCATGAAGCTCTTGTTGTAATTGGCCCAGATAGTTCATACCCTGCGATATGGCTCCCCAGAATTGCATAGCCATAAGGCCTGCACTTCCCTGACGAATTGTCCCTTCCTGCATGCCCTTCTCAATAGTAAGCGTCATTGGCTGAATGAAATCCTTCACCCATTCAAAGGAAGAGAATTGATCTTCCGTATACAAGAAATGAATATCCAGACTGATACGCATATAGTAACGCGCTACTGCTGGCTCTTCCATAACTTGTCTACAAACCAACCCTGCATACTCATTAAGCAATTCTAGCGCAGATCCTTCCTGCCCGAAATGAGAAATCGTCGTCTGCTTGGTCTTGCCCATCATATGCTCATACAATTCACGGAACAAGGTTTGCTTGTTCTCAAAGTAATGGTATACCAAACCGCGTGCCAGACCAGCCTTTGCAGCGATATCACCAACCTCGGTAGCTGAATATCCTTTATCTGCATACACAAGTATGGCTGCTTGCAAAATTTCTTGTTTTCGCTGTTTTCGAATTCCTTCGTTCTGTTCCTTCGTACGTGGAGACAAGAAATAACCCTCTTTTCATTGACATTCATGTTATCCAAAATTATACAAGTAATCACAATAACCGTCAACGTGGAGGAATGCCTCCAACAGCTGTTTCTTTAAACGAGGTAAACCAACATTTTAGAATAAAACAGTTGACGCTTCCTTTGTAAATGGAATCAACTCATCCACTTTTCCGTCGCGTATTTTTGCAGCCCACGCGGGATCGACGAGCAAAGCCCGGCCCACTGCTACCAAATCAAACTCATCTTGCTCAAGTCTCTCAATCAACCCGTCAATGCTTACATTCTGAGCCCCTTTACCCTCCGCAAAGAAACTTAAAAATTCACTGTCTAGTCCTACAGAGCCTACAGTTATTACGGGTTTGCCTGTAATCTTCTTCGTCCATCCAGCCAAATTAAGAGAAGAGCCTTCGAATTCGGGTTCCCAAAAACGACGAGTTGAGCAATGAAATACATCTACCCCGGCATCTACCAACGGAGATAAAAATTGAGCCAACTCTTCGGATGTATAAGCCAATTTAGCCGTAAAGGGTCTTCTTTTCCATTGGGAGAAACGGAATATGATCGGGAAGTCTGGGCCAACAGCATCTCTGCAAGCTTTCACAATCTCAACTGCAAAACGCGTCCGTTCTGCGATCCCGCCTCCATACTCGTCCTTTCGTTGATTCGTTTGTTCCCAGAAAAATTGGTCGATAAGATAGCCATGCGCCCCATGGAGCTCAATACCGTCAAAGCCAATTCTTTGCGCATCTGCAGCACCTTGAGCAAATGCATCCACTACCATGTCAATTTCGTTCTTCGTCATCGGTTCATTTACCTTCAAGCCATCAGCTGTTATACCCGATGGTCCAATAGGCAAAGCCTCTGGATTCGGCGCTTGCCCAACTGCGCGCTGGGTTCCGACATGCCATAGCTGTGGAATGATTCTTCCCCCCGCCTTATGTACCGACTGAACGATCCTAGACCAACCATCTAGGGCGTCTTCTCCATAAAATCTCGGAATATTTGGGTGTGATGAGGAAGCAGGATGATTAATGACTGTACCTTCCGTTATAATAAGCCCAACACCATTCTCTGCACGACGTCTATAGTACGCCTCCACATTCTCCCCTGGAATACCCTCTGGAGAGAACATGCGCGTCATAGGCGCCATGACAATGCGATTACTCAGCTCTAGTGGGCCAATCGAGAAAGGTTTAAACAAAGCTTCAACTGATGGGGTTTGCTTCATGCTTTTCCTCCTTTTTTCTTTGAAATATACTGATTGAAATATACTGCCTTTTATCATTATACAATATTTCACATTTAAACTTGACCAAGATGGAGCCATTTTGTCCACATCATCGGATACAGGATAAAGCCATATCATCTTAGACCCTTCACGACTTCATTCATGTTTATTCTTCCTTAGCTCTATCAGACGACAACACCTCCGACTCAATGGGAATCAGAGGTGCTACGTAATGGAAAGGTTACACTTGCTCGACGATGACAGCGACGCCGTGGCCGCCGCCGACACACAAGGTGGCGAGCCCAGTGGCTGCTTGCCTGCGCTTCATGGCATGCAACAGCGTCACGAGGATACGCGCGCCGCTGGCGCCAATCGGATGCCCGAGTGCAATGGCGCCGCCGTTCACATTGACGATCGCTGGATCGATCCCGAGCTCACCGATGACGGCAATCGATTGGGCGGCAAAAGCTTCATTTATTTCCGCCAGGTCAATATCCGCAAGCGACATGCCCGCCTTCTTTACCGCCGCCTGCGCGGCTGATACAGGGCCCATGCCCATAAAGGCTGGATCCACGCCGGTGTAGGCATAGCCGCGGACGCGCGCCAGCACGGACAGCCCAAGCTGCTTCGCCATACGCCCGGAGCAGACAACTAGCGCTGCCGCCCCATCGTTAATGCCGGAAGCATTTCCGGCTGTTACCGTGCCGTCTGCCTGGAATGCAGGCTTGAGTCGGGCCAGGGCAGCAGCCGTCACATCAGGACGGAAATGCTCATCGGCTTCAATCGTCGCCAGCCCCTTCTTGGTTCGAATCTCCACCGGCACGATTTCAGCGGAGAACTCGCTGCGCTCCCATGCCTCGCGAGCCCGCTGTTGACTCGTCAGAGCGAAGGCATCTTGCTCTTCTCGCGCAATGCCATATTTCGCCGCAATATTTTCCGCAGTTTTGCCCATATGAATGTCACATATTGAGCAGGTAAGTCCGTCTTTGAGGATGCTGTCCTCAATTACCCCATTCCCAAGCCGGTATCCCGTTCTGCCTTGCGCCAGCAAATAAGGCGCTAGTGACATATTTTCCATGCCGCCCGCGATAATAAGATCTGCATCATCAGCCTTGATGGCCTGCGCAGCCATGATGACCGCCTTCAAACCCGAGCCGCATATTTTGTTAATCGTTACGGCCGGAACCTCGCAGGAACGCCCTGCCTTTATTGCGGCCAGACGTGCTGGCCCTTGGCCGCTGCCCGCCTGCAGCACATTGCCCATGATCACTTCGTGCACCGATCCCGGCTGTACCCCGGCTCGCCCCAGTGCTTCTGTGATAACCCGCGCTCCCAGTTCAACAGCCGGTATTGTGCTCAATCCGCCCATGAACGCGCCGATCGGCGTTCGCACAGCGCTTGCAATTACAACGTCAGACAGATCGACACCCCCATCTGCAATGCATTATTTAGTCACTGATAGTGACTGATAGTCACCGATAGACATTGATATTTACTGATAACCATCGATAGTTACTAAGTGCAATAGATAATCATTCAAGTCATCGCTATGCAAACATAGTTCGTTATATCTCAATGCAACTTTACGAACATAGGTCAGCAATAAAGAAGCGCGCGATTGGTTCAAACCGATTTGACGCAAGGACAGAGAATATGCCGCAGCGCCTCGATGAACACTTGATTTTCCTGCTCCGTTCCTATGGATACACGAATCGTATCCGGATAGCCAAGCAAACTGCCCGCGCGCACCACCACACCCCGCTCCAGTAATGAGCGGAATACGTCGTCACCAGAACAATTCAGCTTCACCATCAGGAAGTTGGCGTGCGATGGATAGCAGGACAGACCCAACTGCTTCAATTCCGCAACGAGCTTGGTTCTTTCCGCCTCATTCCGCCGGGCGCAATCTTCGGCGAACGTCGTATCGTCCAGTGAGGCAAGAGCCGCAGCTTGCGCCATCCGATTCGAATTGAACGGTTCCTTTACCTTGATCAGCTCCTGCACGATGCTCGGATGCATCATACCGTAGCCTGCTCGCAGCGCAGCCAAGCCATAAATCTTAGAGAACGTGCGCAAGATGACCAGATTGGGATAGCTGGCAAGCAGAGGTATGGTCTGTAAGTTGTCCGGGTCGGACACATACTCGTAATATGCCTCGTCGATGACCAGCAAAATATGACGCGGTACCTGCTCGATGAAGGCAAGCAGTTCGCTTCGCCCTACAATTGTCCCTGTTGGATTGTTCGGGTTGCATATGAAGATCATCTTCGTCCTGCTGCCGATCGCCTTCAACATGCCGTCCAGATCATGAACGCCCTCGATGAGCGGCACCGCAACGGGAACGCCTCCCTCTATACGAACGTTCGTATCGTAACGAGGGAATGTGACATCGGCCATGATCGCCTCGTCCCCTGCGGCGATATAACTCCGCGTTAGTAAACGGATAATTTCGTCGGAACCATTGCCGACAATGAAATATTCAGGCTCCACGCCCAGATGAGCTGACAGCTTCGCCGCCAATTCGGGAGCGGTTCCTTCCGGATACAAGGCGCACTTCTCCATTTCGCGTACAATAGCCTGGGCGGCCAATTCCGAACAGCCGTACGGATTTTCATTGGACGCGAGCTTGATGATCTCCGTAAGGCCGAACTCCCTTTTTACCTCTTCAATCGGTTTTCCCGGCACGTACACGCCGAGCGGCTCGATTTCTTTTCTCGTCGAGATCTTGACAGACACTTGCATACACGCTCCCCCTTAACCCTTTACTCCGATGCCCGAGGCGTTGCGTTCGCCGCGTTCAATGCTGGGCTAACTCGGAACGTCGCCTCGGTTTTGTGACGAATCTCTTCTACGTCAGCTCCTTGCTGTGTCTCGATCAAGACCATGCCTTCTTCGGTAAAATCAAATACGGCCAAATCGGTAATTAACCGGTCGACGACTCGTTTGCCCGTCAGCGGCAAACTGCACTCGCGCTTGATTTTAGATTCACCATGCTTATTCACATGCTCCATAATGACGACGATGCGCCGGGCGCCGTTCACCAGATCCATGGCGCCTCCCATGCCTTTAATCATTTTGCCGGGAATCATCCAATTCGCAGATCACCCTGCTCCGATACTTCCATCCCGCCCAGAATGGCAAGATCGATATGACCACCGCGGATCATGGCGAACGATTCGGCACTGTCGAAGTAGGACGCCCCTTCCACAGCGCTTACCGTCTCCTTGCCTGCGTTAATCAGATCCGGATCCTCGCTCCCCTCCAATGGGTATGGCCCGATGCCGAGCAGGCCGTTCTCCGAATGGAGCATCACATCGAACTCTGGCGGAATGATTCCTGCAATGAGGGTCGGCATGCCGATGCCGAGATTGACTGTCATCCCATCCGCAATCTCCAGCACTGCTCGCCGCACGATGGCTTGACGTGCATCACTCATGCGAATCCCTCCGTTCCTTGCTGCGCCGCCGACTGGACAACGCGCCGTTCCACCCGCTTTTCATATCCGGTTCCGTGAAGTATCCGCTGCACATAGATACCAGGCGTATGAATATGATTCGGATCCAATTGTCCCGGCTCGACCAGCTCCTCCACCTCGGCAATCGTAATTTTCCCTGCTGCTGCTGCCAGCGGATTGAAGTTCTGGGCTGTCTTCCGGTAGATCAGATTTCCGAGCGTATCCCCCTTCCACGCCTTCACGAACGCAAAATCGCCGACAATCGCCTCTTCCATCAGGTATGTGCGGCCATTGAATTCTTTAAGCTCCTTGCCTTCCGCTATCGGCGTGCCGACACCGGTAGCCGTATAGAAGGCAGGGATACCGGCTCCGCCTGCGCGAATGCGCTCAGCCAGTGTGCCCTGCGGAACGAGCTCAACCTCCAGCTCACCGTTCAGAAGCTGGCGTTCGAATATTTTGTTCTCCCCAACATATGAGGAGATCATCTTCTTAATCTGGCGGTTCGCGAGCAGGAGACCGAGCCCCCAATCATCCACGCCGCAATTGTTGCTCACAACGGTCAGATTTTTTACACCGCTGTCTCTCAGCGCCGCAATAGCCAGCTCGGGGATCCCGCATAGGCCGAATCCACCTACGATCAAGGTAGCGCCGTCCTGAATTCCCTTTATCGCCTCAGCGGCGGAATGCACGACTTTCCTATCCTTCATGCGATGCGCTCCTTTCATCAGCGTATCTTACACCTCATGCACACACCTACACGGTTCGCGACGCTTCCGGCGAACCCGCGCACCAGCTGTACATGTATTGACTATCCTCGTAGGACAGAGCTTGCTTGACAACGCGCAGCGGACGGAACGTGTCGATCATGACCGCAAGCTCTGTCGTTTCCTTTTTGCCGATGCTGTCTTCGATCTTGCCAGGATGCGGTCCGTGCGGGATGCCTGATGGATGCAAGGTAATGGAACCTTCCTTCACTCCCTTGCGGCTCATGAAGTTGCCCCTGACATAATAGAGCACCTCGTCGCTGTCTACATTGCTGTGGAAATAGGGGGCAGGAATTCCATCGGGATGATAATCGTATAATCGAGGCACGAAGGAGCAAATGACAAAGTTATTCCCCTCGAAGGTCTGGTGAATCGGCGGCGGCATATGAATGCGGCCCGTTATTGGCTCGAAATCGGCAATATTGAAAATCCACGGGTACAAATACCCATCCCAGCCTACAACATCAAAAGGATGATGGTTGAATATATGCAGATGGATATATCCCCTAGACTTCGTTCTTACTTCGAATTCACCAACCTGAGCGTAAGTCTCCAGCTTATCCGGCCCGCGGAAATCCCGTTCGCAGAACGGACTATGCTCCAAAAGCTGGCCATGCGGGTTGCGATAGCGCTTCGGCGTTGTAATCCAACTGTTCGTTTCCACGACCAGGAGCTTTGTACGTCCGCCCCCCAGCTCCGGTATGACGCGATAGATCGTGCCGATCGGTATGTTTATATAATCCCCTGGACGGTAATGGAGCGTGCCGAACATCGTCTCCACGGCACCCTCTCCTTCATGTACGAACAACAGTTCATCCCCGTCCCCGTTCCGGTAGAAATAATCCATCGGCTGATCGACGTTCGCAGTCGCGATAAGCAGATCCTCATTGCCAAGCATATAGCGTCTGCCAGCGACAGCGTCGTCCGCATCCATGCAATCGCCAGTCAATAGATGACGGTGGCGAAGCGCCCCCTGCTCTTCGAACTCAATATCGAAGACGGCATGCACTTCCGCCTTGCTGATAGCCGTCGGCGGATAATGGTGATACAAGATCGACTGAATGCCGGAGAACCCCTTCGTTCCCATCACTTGCTCACGGTACAGGGTGCCGTCCGGCTTGCGGAACATCGTATGCCTCTTTCCAGGGATGTCTCCCATGCGGCGGTAATAGGCCATAACACGAATCCTCCTCTTTCCAATTCAATACCGGTTGAGCGGCTTCTTCGCCTAACCGATGGTATTACGCAGCAAGCCAAGTCCCGTGACCTCTAATTCGACGACATCGCCGGGCTCCAGCCAGCGGTGAACCTCCGGCCCCAGTTCGAGAAGGCAGCCGGTTCCGACCGTACCCGATCCAATAATATCCCCAGGATACAAAGTGACGTCTGACGATGCCCGCGCGAGCATGTTCCCGAACGTATAGTGGAGGTCGCGCATATTCCCTCTTGACAACTCGGCACCATTGACGCGAGCCGTCATCTCCAAGTCATGGCGCTCACCTGTACGATACCGTTCCAGCTCGTCCTTGGTGACCAGATAGGGTCCGAGCGAGGTGGCAAAATCCTTGCCCTTGGCCGGGCCGAGGCCGACCTTCACTTCCTCCCTCTGGATATCGCGCGCACTCCAGTCGTTCATGATGCAATAGCCGAATATATAGGAATCAGCCTCTTCGGCAGTAATATCGCGTCCTTCCTTGCCGATGACGCAGGCCACCTCCAGCTCGTAATCCAGAGCGGAGGTGGCGGTCGGTTTGCGGATAAGCGCGTTCGGGCCTACAATGGCCTGATGGTTGCTAAAATAAAACACCGGGAACTGGTACCATTCCGGCATGATATCAAGTCCCCGTCTCCGCCTCGCCCCGATCACATGTGCTTCGAAGGCGTAGAAATCGCGGACGCTCGGCGGCTTCGGAAGCGGCGCGAGCAAGGCGACATCGGATGCCGGATAGATGCCCTTAAGCGCGAGCATTGCCTTCGCATCTGAGCCAAGGCGGCTGTCGATTCGCTCGGCCTCCTCCATATAATCCTCATGGCGGCGCACAAATTCCAGCAATTCGCTCGGCAGCCGCCCTGCACTGACCTCATGCATATCGACGACGCAGCCTTCCCGCAGCCAACCGGAACGCGGCGAGCCGGTTCCAGTGTCAAATGTCACGAACTTCATAGAACCTCCCGCTTTCCGTATACCACTACTTTTTTCTTTCCAATATGAAGGTGTCAGAAGCGGCACGGGTGTAAACTTGGCCGGCCATGCGTCCAATCGGAAGCAGCTTCTGCATGTCGATTTTGCCATCGGCATACAGCTCGTCGCTGATATGCATCATTACGACCTTGCCGATAACAAGGCTGCCAGCGCCCGGCTGATCGCCGAAATGCAGGATATCATGGAGAACGCACTCCATGTGAATGGCACTTTCCTGAACCCGGTAGGGGCGAATGAGCTCGCTAGGGATCGGGGTCAAGCCCGTGACTTGGAATTCATCCACCTCAGGATCGAATTCAGCAGCTGTCTCATTCATCGGCTCGACAATCTGTTCCCCAACAATGTTGACCACGAATTCGCCGGTTGCTTCAATATTGACGAGCGTGTCCTTCTTGCATCCGTCCGTCCCTCGGCGCATCGGGGCGAAGCAGATCATAAGCGGATCCGCGCAGATTGCTGTGAAAAAACTGAACGGCGCCAGGTTCGCCATACCGTTCGAATCGATCGTGGACACAAAAGCAATCGGTCGCGGCAGGATGGAGCCTATCATCAGCTTATAAGCGTCTCTCCAATGCAGATCATGCGGTGTAATATTCATGCGGCTTCTACTCCTTCCTGCGGCGCGGGGCTACAAGTTGCCGCGGCGCTCCTGCTCCCGTTCGATCGATTCGAACAAGGCCTTGAAATTGCCTTCGCCGAAGCCAATAGCTCCTTTGCGTTGAATAATCTCGAAAAACAACGTCGGTCTATCGACAAGTGGCTTCGTGAAGATTTGCAGCAAATAGCCTTCATCATCGCGATCGACCAAAATTTTCAATCCCTGAAGCTTGGCAATATCTTCGTCAATGCTTCCAACCCGTTCCGTCAGCATTTCATAGTAGGAGTCCGGCGTGCTCAGGAACTCGACCCCATTCTCGCGAAGCGCCGTAACCGTAGAGACAATATCGTTCGTCAGCAGGGCTAGATGCTGTACACCCGCTCCTTTGTAATATTCCAGATACTCCTGAATCTGCGATTTGCGCTTGGCAGTCGCTGGCTCGTTGATCGGGAATTTAATTCTGCCGCCGTTATGCATCACTTTAGACATCAAGGCCGAATATTCCGTGCTGATGTCCTTGTCATCGAAATGAATCATTTGCTTGAAGCCCATCACATTTTCATAGTAAGCTACCCATTCTTCCATTTGTTCCACATTGCCGACGACATGATCGATGCCGATCAGTCCGGACGATTGATGTGGAAGGGTATCTTCGATGGATTGATAGCCAGGAAGGAACAATCCTTCGTAATTGTCCCGCTCGATCAGCGTATGAATCGTATCTCCATATGTGCCTATAATCGCTTTTTTGACCTTGCCGTGCTCATCCGAATATTCGACCGGCTCCATAATGGGAATTCCGCCGCGTGAGACCGCATCCTTGTAAGCCTTTTCAACATTACTAACCCGCAATGCAACATCTTTGACCCCGTCCCCGTGCAATTTGACGAACTCGGCAATTGGATGGTCGTCAGAGAGAGCGCCAGAGAGTACGAACCGAATTTTATTCTGCTCGATTACATACGATACTTGCTCCCGGTTTCCGGTTTCCAGTCCAGAGTAGGCAATAGGGCGGAATCCATACCCTTTTACGAAATAGTGCATCGCTTGCTTTGCGTTCCCTGTATAAAGTTCAATGTAGTCGATTTCTTGAATTGGGAAAATCTCTTTCTCCGTTAATTCGAAAACCTCTTGTCTCTTCATTCAACATCCTCCTACACTCACATGGATTGCTTCCACTGAGAGTATATGATGGATACCAATATCTAGCAAAAGTGTACTCGAACGCGCCCATGCTCCAACGCACGGCGGAAGAACCGCGGCTGAACTGATACGCATGAATTCGGCGGGGATAAACCGCATCGACGCACTATCGCAGTGAGGAAGCAAACAAGTGGAGCGTATCTTCATTGAATTGAATGTGAATGTTTTTTGAACAAATAGAAGGAAATAGACGTCTTCTTGTCAAAAAGTAAAGCGTAAGCGCATTCGTGGTATTCATTTCGAATTGGAGTTGATCGACGATATGTGTGCCAAGCGTTCCGGCGACCCGGCGATTGAGCAATTGCTGGAGGCCATAATGAAGCTGCAAAGCATTGAGGAATGTTATGATTTTTTTGAGGAATTGACGACACCCAAAGAACTGCAGGCACTGTCCCAACGGTTGGAAGTCGCCAAATTGCTGTTGAACGGCAACACGTATATGGAAATCGAAGCGGAGACTGGCGCAAGCACGGCCATTATTTCGCGCGTCAAACGAATCCTGCACAATGGCAACGGAAGTTACCGGCTCATGCTCAGCAGACTTGAACAGCAATCGCAATAACACACTACTTTCAGCATAACGCAAAAAGAGGACGCATTAAACATGCGATCCTCTTTCTCTGGAATTTATTGTTTTTACAAAGACTACTTATTATGTTTGTTACGCTGGATATAATTCTTCATCTCAATGTCAGCATCTGCACGATGCTGTGCTGGAATGGGAACAGCCAGAATTCCATCATCGAGCGGGTCGATATTACCATCTTTCCGCCCTATAACACGAACCGTTTGCAAGGATTTGGACTTGTGCATATTGCATCAGCTCCTTTGTCTATAGTATAGCTCAATTAACCTTTTGGCTTCAACAGGGGGAATAGCCATCAATTGCTGTCTGCTATTAACTACTTCCATTCGATAATAATGAATATAGTGATTAATTAAGCCGGTCTTCGCTCTGAGCAATACATATCCATCTCCATTATTTTCTACACTGAGCAAACAAGCTTGCGCGAATAAAACTTCTCCAATATTTCTAAATTGTTGCACCGGCTTTCGATTGTGCTTCGATTTTTCTACAAGTGCTAATTCTACGTACCCATCTCTGATAGCTACAGCAATTAGCCCTTGAATATGGGTATCTCCAATAACTTGTAACTTATACGCTGTGAACTCTTCATTTTTCTGTAAATATACGCCCCAATTTAATCCACGTGTCCATCCATTGTTCTTTTTTAGTTGTACTAGATCAGTCTTAGTCAGTAAGCTGAAGTCTCCCTCATAATGTTCACCGTTACGATGGATTAAAGTCCAACTCAACTAAATTCCCTCCTGAAATAATCTCAAAACCTATTCTCGATGGAGTCTTAATATCTAAATAAATTAATAAAGGAGCTCTGTACATGGAGTGATTGCTTAGGTGTCTCAAGGAAATTCTAATATAAAGCAAGATCTAATGTACTTCACTTTTAGTGAAAGTAT
The DNA here is from genome assembly GCF_001680695.1 of Paenibacillus sp. KS1. NCBI lineage: Bacteria > Bacillati > Bacillota > Bacilli > Caryophanales > Paenibacillaceae > Paenibacillus > Paenibacillus sp. KS1. The sequence goes on from NZ_MAIS01000067.1 coordinate 30,217, forward strand.
CTATGTACCTTATAATTATAACGAATGATGGCTAGAAATGTAAATAAGCGCATATTGATTCTCCCTATTTTTTCTACTAAAATATTAATGATCTATCTTCGTCGCCTACTTGGCGTGGATTTAAATACTAATAGTGATGTAGGTAAAGGAAATAGAAACTATCCTAAAGGTGCAACGCACCTTTAGGATAGCTTCATTTCTTGCTACGGTTTGACTACTTATGCCCTCGTAATTTCCTCAGTGACTCACTAGGAAATCAATGTTCGCCTTAAGTTGGCTATTCAGAACAATTCCATCTGCGCCACTTGAGCGTCGATACGCTCTAGCACCTGCGGATCATTGTCCCGGAAATAGGCGGTCTGGATCGTTTGCGCCGCCTCGACAATTTGCTTGCCGCTATCTGCTGCATGGCGCAAACGGCAGCTATAGGTATGTACATGCTAATTATTGTATACGCCTATCCAACACCTCAGCTGCTCTTCGAATTTCTCCCTAATCGACTGCGGCTCCAATATTTCCGCCGACGGCCCATACTGTGCTACCCAGTTCAGGAAGCCCTGTTCATGATTCACGGTTGCCTCGAACAGCAAGCTCCCATCAGGCATATCCGTCATCTTGGGACGAACGAACATCTCTTCTTCCTTGATGTATCTCGCCACATCAGGCTGGAATTTCACCTTGAACGTGATTAGCGTTTCTCCGCGATGCACCGACCAAGTATGCTTCATATACTGTTGAATATTGAAGTCCCCTTTATCGAAGCTGCTGTTCGTCATCTCTACATGGCGAAGGCGGCTCATACGGAACATTCGAATCTCTTCATTTCGATGGCAAAATCCAATCAAGTAGAAGCGCTGTTCGCGTGGTACTAAACAGTAAGGGTCGACTTCCCTCTCGCTCTCCGCATTGCGACTCTGAGTATGATAAATGACGCGAATCGTCTTCTGAGCCACAATTGCCTCCATGATCGGAAGAAGGTAATTCGGACTGTCTTCCTTGTAGGCAGGCGCCCCCATCTGAATGAGATTCGCAAAGCTTTCCATCGCATCCCGTCGCTTCTGCTTCTCTTTCACATGCGTCGCCATGACTTTGTCGTATGCCGAATCGAATTCAGGCGTCAGCTTACTCTTGTCTAACATTGAAGGAAGAATGGAAAATACCATCTCCTCTTCCTCTGTAAAATTAAGCGGATACAGCGCAAAGTTGCCGATAAAGTGATACCCTGCCCCATATCCTTCATTCGTTACCGGAGCAACAAAGTCTAGTGTGCGTAAATATCTATAGATCGTTCGATCTGACACTTCACATTTGCGTGCCAACTCCAGCGCAGATATGCCTGGATTCGCCTGTATCGCCATAATGATCTTCATGACCTTAATCATTTTATCCGACATGGTTGTGCTTCCCTCCAGATGTTGAAATTCCCTATAAATATTGGATATTCGACAACGTCCATAGGTCTTCCTGCCCAATTTATCCAAATAGGGGATTTCGTCATCACCTGCGCTTATGAGCAATGTTCAATAACGTTGCTGCCCTTTATACCAGTCAATTAACTTCGCAATATCTCCTTCGGCTGCGCCTGTAAATATGTATTCCTTGGCTTTCGACGGCGAATTGATGATGATTTCCACCTGATAGATGCCAAATCCATGCTGAATCCTATTCTGATGATAATCGATAGATTGAATAGCTTGTCTAAGGACATAGATCGTTGTTCGGGTGATGCCAGGCTTTGCAAGCACAAATTGTTTGCCGTGAGTATCCCAGTACGTTCCGGCATACCTTTTTCTACCTGACCAATACACTGCCGCTATCAACGGCGTTGCTAACCAAGCCCAAATTGACATACAAGCACCCAATCCGATAACAAGCATCCCCATAGCGAGAGGGAGCCCAATAAAATACATCGCCTTGCCCGAAGGCAGGTTCCGCTTAGGCATCGTTAAGGTGAATTCAGGAAGCAAACGCTCCATAGCAGTATACAGTTCTGGACGATGAACCGCAGGTAGAAGCAGCTTCATTCGCCGTTCCCCCTCATACCCTACGCAATCCATCCAGATAGATACATAGCCGAACGCTCGACTGAGTAAATGCTCCTTGATGCGAATCGACTGAATTTTGGCTACATGAAGGGAAATAGACTTTCTCTCCTGCCAGCCATACTGCACATGCAGATATGCGCCGTCTCGGATAACGGTCCATCGATTATATCGAATTTGCAACATGACAAGCGAGAACAACCATGTAGCGAACGCACATAAAGCAATAATTCCAAGAACTTGGAGCAGGACGGGTATAACATCTATGTTGAGTATCATTTTCCACATTTCATTTTTGAAAAAGGCTACCAAGCTTACTTCTTCTCCCTCAGCACGAGGCTCAATCCAATCCCATATATACGTAACGATGGATAGACACAAGGGTACTCCCATCCAAAACGTATTCGAGCTAATGGATCTCATAAAAATATCCTTCGGCTGAAGCACCCATGATGGCTTGGCTTGACCGTGACTACGCACTGACAGATTGATCTCAGCAAGGAGAATGTCCGCCTTGTCTCTTGTCAGTACAAATGTTGCATCCGCCTCCTCATTCGAATCAGAGGTTTGCAATTCTATGGTTGTCGCCCCCATGATTCGATCCATCCACGTTGCCTTCATCGATATATTCGTAATCCGTTCCAGTGGGATTGTTCGATGAGTCGTGTTGAATACCCCTTGTTGAATCAGAAGTGCAGACTCATCGATCTGATAAGTGTCTTTCCACCACGTAATCATAGACCACAGCAAAATAGAAACACCGATTACCACCGCCAATCCATACACCCAGTATGGTTGCTGTCCTGTTCCTGCCTTAATCTCGTTGAACAGCATAAGTGTATACGGAATAATCATGTAACGGACGGAACGGTATACATGAACGAGAATCTTGATTGGATGCTGTCTATTCACCATACGCACCCGTATCCCCTATCTTGGCGAGCTCAATGACCTGTCGCCGCAGCTTTGTCGTATCTTCCTCCAACAAGCCTAAGATGTAGTTCGAATCACCTGCCGTCACAATGGCCAGATCAGATATGCCAAGCTTTTTTTGAATGACATCCTGCTCGATAACCACATGCAGCACGCGGCTGAGCGGAATAACCGATGAATGAGCAGACCATATATTGCCCCACCGGATTATAATTTCATCAGAAGTCAGGACATAGCTTCTTCGTGCATAAGAGAATCGAACCCCATAGAAGATATAGAATAATGCTTTGCACCAATGAAAAAGGAGATATGCCGATGCTGCATACATGATCCACTTCCATTGAGGGAGCCATAACAGATGAATGGCAATCGGAATACTGACCAGTGCAGTCTTCTTTAGTATTGACAGAAATCGGTATATCCGCCAGTAGGGTATGACATTCGGATGAAGTTGTTGCTCACTAACCGTTGAACTCATAGCTATTTTTTGTCACCTCTCTGAGATATATTGTCTCTATTATAGAGGCTCTCAACGACAAATCTTGTCAGCGAATATATGTTCTACGCAAAAAAACAAGCATTTCGCTCCATGATCGCATGAATCATGTAGTAGAAATGCTTGCTTCGCGTTCTTATTTAATTCATTTCATCCCACGCATCCACGTAGGATGCGACGTTGTATCCGGAATCGACTCCGCACAGTGCGACGAAATTTCAATCCACGCATCCGCGTAGGATG
>NZ_MAIS01000027.1:0-69334 GCF_001680695.1 Paenibacillus sp. KS1
CTCTATACAAACAACCGCCGTTGTTTATAGGTAAGACTTTGCATAGAGCGATGTCCCGAGCTTGTTTATCAACATGTTTCAGCCTCCTCATCTGTAGTAACGGATTCAGTATAGCATGAATCTATTTCCATAAAAACCCTCAATCTTATGCTGGTATCACCAGCTTACTCCATGAATCGACGTTTAACCTCATCAATTTCCCCATTAATGAATTGACAATAACGTGCTCCATCTATATAGTTAAGTAAACTTAACTAAACTAAAATGAACTTATTCAACGAAACTGAATTTGATTCTAGTTGAGGAAAGTGAATACTACCGCTATGGAGGGAATTGATATGATTGCGGAATACCGAAGAGTTATGAACGAGCTCAATGATGCTTTTCAAGATTATTTCACGGTTTATAACAAGGCAGCTAAACAAATAGATGAGTATCACTTAACGGTTCAACAAGAAAATACGCTGCTGTTTATTATGCGTAATGAGCGGACGACTGCTCATGAGATTGCATCAGCCTTTTCGATTTCCAAAAGCGCGGTTAGTCAGGTGCTGTCTAAATTGGAGGCTGGACACTTTATTATCCGTAAGAGCAATCCAGAAAATCTGCGCGAATCCTTTATTCTTCTTGGAGAGGAAGGAACAAAATATGCGGATCTCATCAACAAAGCTGATGAGTCTATTGTACAGAAGCTCTCATCTCATATTGGGCTTGAGGAATTGGAACAAATGCTTCATACGATGAGGAAGATCAACCGAGTTATAACGGGGTCTGATGAAGAACAATAACGGCTATCGAAACCTGATCACACTACGGGAAAGATAGAAAATTGAATAAGTGAGGAATAACATGAGTACAGTCACAAAAGAAAAAATGTCATTAGCACTCGTATTGTTTAATTTATTTATTGCTTACGTCGGTATTGGTCTTGCCGTCCCTGTCATGCCGTCCATTGCGAAGGAGATGCACTTAAGCGGACAAATGGTCGGCTATATGATTTCGGCTTTTGCTTTTGCACAGCTGCTCGCCTCCCCGTTTACAGGGGTTTGGGTGGAGACACTGGGAAGAAAGAAAATGATCGTATTTGGTTTATGTCTGTTTTCGTTTTCAGAGATCTTGTTCGGCATTGGAACGCAGGCTTGGGTTCTATTTGCATCGCGAATATTAGGCGGTATTAGTGATGCATTCATTATGCCAGCCGTTATTACGTACATTGCGGATCGAACGTCAATTGAGAATAGAGCCAAGGTATTGGGTTATCAAGCTGCTGCTATTAGTGCAGGTTTCATTATCGGGCCGGGACTAGGCGGTTTCATTGCCGAATTGGGCATACGTGCCCCCTTCTTCTTCGCTGCAGCCTTTGCATTCATCGCGGCGATCTTCTCCATCTTCCTGCTGCGAGAATCGCTATCTCAGGAGCAAATGGAGAATAACCGTGCACAACATATTCGCGTCAACTTCTTTGCTGAAATGAAAAAATCAGTGCAGTCCGTCTATTTTGTACCGTTTCTCATCGTGTTTGTGCTCGCGTTTGGATTGGCAGCATACGAAATGATGTTCAGCCTGTTCGTTGATGCGAAGTTTGGATTTACGGCCAAGGATATTGCATTCATTATTACGATCTGCTCAATTCTAGGAGTTGTTGCGCAAATTCTGTTCTTTGAGAAGATGGTGGCGAAATTTGGGGAGAAGAATATCATTCACGCTTCCCTCGTTGTAGCGGCATTATTCATTATGGCCACGGTATTCGTAAGCAGTTATTTAGCCATTATGGTTGTGACGAGCATTGTCTTCTTCGCTTGTGATATTCTTCGTCCAGCCGTCACTTCCTTACTCTCGAAAATGGCTGGAGAAAATCAAGGCTTCGTCGCAGGAATGAACTCCACCTACACAAGCTTAGGCATTATTGCTGGGCCGGCCATAGGCGGCTTCTTATTCGACCTGAACATTAATGCGCCATACATGTTCGCATCAGTAATCCTGCTTGCTGCACTTGTGATGTCAACCTTATGGAATCGCAAATCGCAACTGAAGCTTAATGGACAAAGCAATGATTAATTGGGACAGTCTCATAGGTCAATATTAAATTTGGAGCCTCCACATTGATAGGAGCATGCACGGAAAAAGACACTTCCATCCCACACATTCAGTGGTTTTGGAAGCGTCTTTGCACATCTTGTGGGACTGACTCATTTGATCCTATCCTTTTGAGACAACCCCATTCATTGTATACCTTTTTGCAATTTATATTGGGCTAGCTGATGTCCTTGGTTTAAGGAGTACAGATATCCATTGCCTGCATAATGATATTTTTGTCTGTCTTCGTCATTCGGATACTCATATATCGTTTGCAGGGTCTTGGCATTCAGCACCTTTTTCGCATTCTCTGTATGTATCTCGATTTGCTGATCTGGTGTTTCGAAAATGATGGCTATCGGGAGATCCACTTTCACTTCGGCTTTCGTGACAAGTCCTTTGGCATTGAACAAGCTCATTACCCCATCCGCGTACACAACATAGTTCTGTCCGATGGATTGAACCCGTGCATTTCCTGGAATGCTGCGTCCCCATAATGTTTTCCCTTTAGCGTTCATCGCGATTAACTTATTTCCGCTCTCAGGAATATTAACGCGCAGTAGAATATCACTGTTGTTAATGACCCAGGTTGCTTCATCTACATAGGTAGTTGCCCCACTCGGAAGATTATAGATAAATAGCTTGTTTAATTTCGAACCATACACCGCTAACTTGGAATTCCCGATCTCTCCTATTTGGGATACAACATATTGACCGCCAATTACGGAATACATTTGTCCCAGTGATAGTTCAGCAAGTTTTTTGCCGTTTGCACTATAGGCATATGCACGAGGTTTGCTTTTCGCTGAAGGTGTAACCTTTCTATCCGGGTCGATTAATAGAATCGTACCATCGTTCATCACATGCACGTCTTCGGCACTGGGAACAGGGATCGTCCAATTGCTTTTGCCGGAAGCATTCACGGAGAATAATTTCGTTCCTTGACCATCTTTTACAAGGGCATATACCGAGCCTAACTTACTATAAGCAATCTTCGTATTCCATGGATAAGGTGTTCCTTTCTGATAGAATGTGAAGGACCATTTCGGCTTACCGCTGCTCTCATCTACGGCGGTGACAACACCTGCTTCCCATACTTTCGTTTGAGAGGCGATATAAGTATTCGAAGCCAAATACACGGTCTTCGTGCTCGGAATATGAAATGGCGCCTCAATAAATTGATTTATCTCAGACAAGTCTTTTTGCCAACTCGGCTTCGGCAGCGGTTTGCTTGTACGACTAGCTGAGACACTAGTTACAGCACTCAAGCACAACACAACTGCCAATATAGCACTGCTCCATTTTTTGATCCTTTTGTTCGACAACATGATGTTTCACCACTCCTGTAATGTATGTAAATGCATGAATATATGAACATGTAATATTTTAACACGGACGCTTCAAATTTTCAGGAAAAATTAAGTCTGTCAGGTAAATGTTCAACTGCTATGGGTGTCAAGCTGTTTGTATCCTGATATTCCTCAAGCAGTTTGGCGAGTCTCACCACTGTGTTGTTGTCAGGAAGCGGCCGGTACAATGTCACCTTAAGATCCGGAGCATCATATACCTGGAATGTAATATGTTCCATCAACATTAGCCCTGCCTTTGGGTGGAGCAATGATTTGGTGCCAATTGGGGTTCCCATGATGTCATGGCGAGGCCACCATTGTTGGAACTCCTTACTATGTTCGATTAACTCTTGGACAAGCTCTTTGTACCAATCCTCCCCTACGTAACATGTGCTGGTAGATCGGAATGAAGCAAGCAGCCGCTTCGCATGACCCTCCCAATCGACCAGCAGCTCTCGGTAAGAAGCTGATCGAAAACAACGCCATACCGCATTGCGCTCTTTCCCATTCATGGCGGAAAAATCACCAAATACCGCACAAGCAGCGCGGTTCCAAGCCAACACATCCCATTTATGATCGGTTACGTATGCAGGACAATCCGCCCAATGCTCTAGAAAATGCTGCACAACGGCCTGAACATCCGCATGAATCATTTCCGGCTTGCTCGCTGCAGGAGGCTGCTGTAGAGCGAGTAGAAATAGATGATTCTTCTCTTCCGCGCTTAATCGCATAACCCGAGCTAAGCTCTCTAATACGTCTTGGGAGACATTAATTTCTCTTCCCTGCTCCAGCCATGTATACCACGATAGGCCGATGCCAGCTAATTGTGCTAACTCTTCCCTGCGAAGCCCCTTCACTTTGCGTCTCGTTCCGATCGGCAGACCATAATCGGCAGGCTGCAGGCGATTGCGCCGTGACTTCAGAAAGTCCCCTAATTCTTGGTGTCGCCCCTGTTCGCTCTTCTTATCCAAGCTATCTCAACTCCTATACCTATTACTCTCAATACTATGATTAACAGGAACCTATTTGGATCAGGAAAATACCCTTATTCTATCACTGCGGATAGAAGTAACTCAACTAAGAAGAACGGAGGTGATTGAAACAATGAATCGTACTTTACCAGATGTGTATCATCCACAGCTAACAAGAGGATTATTGTTCTTAATGGCATTAACATGCGGCTTTACGGTCGCCAATGTGTATGTGAGCCAAACCTTGCTTGCCAGTATGGCGCAGACGTTGGGAGGGACGATTACTCAAATTGGTTGGGTTGCAACCTTGGCGCAAGTAGGCTATGCACTGGGCAATCTGTTCTTAGTTCCGCTTGCTGATATGGTAGAGAGACGGCGTCTTATGCTTGTCCTTCTCGGGATCGTGAGTCTCTCCTTAGCGGCAGCTGCGGTATCCCCGAATATGAACTGGTTAATAAGCATTCATTTCATTATCGGAATGACCACTGTTATCCCACAAGTTGTCGTTCCGATGGCGGCTTCTCTGGTCGAAGCGGAACAGCGAGGGAGAGTGCTCGGAAATGTAGCAATCGGTTTAGTGTGCGGAATATTGGGTGCCAGGTTCATTAGCGGATGGATAGACGCTATTTATGGCTGGAGAGTCATGTACTGGATATCATTTGGCTGCATGATCGGCCTGATGATACTCGTTCGCAGCTTGTTCCCACGCAGTTATGGCCGAGCAGAGATGACATATCGAGCGTTAATCGCCTCTCTTCTTCCGTTGATTCGGAAGGAGCAAGTACTGCGCAAGACATGTATAAGTCAAGCATTCGTATTTGGAGCATTTAGTGTGTTTTGGACAACGTTAGCCTTGCTGCTTGACTCGCCTGCCTACTCCTTAGGTTCTGGTGCAGTAGGCATGGTCGGGCTGGTTGGGATTGGAGGCGCGTTCGCAACTCCCCTCGTCGGGAGAGTGATCGATCGCATGGGAGCTGTGTTTGCTGGAAGAGTATGTACGGCTGCTGCTCTGTTCTCTTACTTGCTGCTTCTGTTTTGGGGAGAAAGTCTGCTGGTACTCGTGTTCGCTGCTTTCTTGCTTACGGTTTGTACGCAAGCAAATCAAGTGGCTTGTCAGGCGCGTCTTTTCGAACAGTCTTCCGAAGCTCGCAATCGTCTGAATGGACTATATATGGTTGCAACGTTTTTGGGAGGGGCTCTAGGCTCTTACTTGGGTTTGCTTGCATGGAGCCATTGGCAATGGGGAGGAGTCTGTGTCACAGGACTCTCTATGCTCCTCATCTCTTCCATCGGTCTGATTGACAGAGGGAACTCATTTGGAACATCTAACGGTTGAGCAAATGGAAAGTTAATTTTTTACAAAGGGGAAATTTCATCATGTCACGCTGTGAAGACCACTATCAAAAAGGCTTGGACATCTTGGCACGTATCGACAAAGATCATGTTGAGGCCATTGTAAACAGTTTCAAGGATTCGCCTGCTCCGGACTTAGGACGACTTGCTGTAGAATTTAATTATGGACAGATTTTTTCGCGACCAGGGCTCGATTTGAAATCACGACTGCTTGCTTCGGTGGCAGGTTTGACTGCATTAGGCAACACTACGCAGCTCAAATTTTATATCAATGGAGCGCTCAACGTTGGATGGACAGAGGAAGAGATTGTTGAAGTAATTATGCAGATGATCATTTATGCCGGATTTCCACATGCCCTGAACACAATCTTCAAGGTAGCAGCGGAAGTCTTTGCAGAACGAAGAGCAGCTGCTAGGTAGGAATTCAATACGAAGTCTATATTTCCCTGGGTTCTTGGTCGGTGTGTCAAGGTACTCAGGGATCATTCACATTCAAGGAATTATGTCAAAAAGCGGTTGACCCGATCTGCATACTTCGCCCGACTATCTTGGTATTCGGCATACATCCGGTTATTTACAACTGTGCTGTTGCCGAAGAAGAAGCGCTCATAGACAGACTGCCTCCCGCCGAATGAGCTGACGCACAGCTCCCATGCCAATCGCGCCAACTGCACGCTCTTCTTGGCATCCAGATCGATACCCTTCATGTAACGATCTAGCTGATCGCGAATATCGGTGTTGAAGTCCCTCTCTTGTGGAATCATAATTAAATTGCTGGCGCCGATCAATTGGATGATTTCAATAATACGAGGATACATCTTCTGATAATATACATTGGCGGCAATAAGCGGCTTGCGATTAGGAAGCATACTGTCCCATCTATCTACAGCTGCCCCCTTTTCGGCAGCAAGTTGGAAAGCCTTGAGCGTCTCCACGGCTACAATAACTTCTGCAACCTTTTCAATAATATGTTCATGGTTATTAATCCCTGTGGCTTCAACCAGCATTTCGATCGTACCGAGCATGAACTCCGTTTTTGCAATATTTTTGCAAATAATTTGAGTGCCGGCATAAACGTGGAAATTACTTTCCGTCATGAGCCGAGACGCCATCCTCTCGTCCCCGCATACAAATACCCGATCCCATGGGACAGTAACATCATCGAACACGACAAGCGTATCCATCTCTTCAAATCGGGAACTAAGCGGGTAATCATAGGAAGAATCGCCAGCTGAGAAGCTTTCTCTACATATAAAACGGATGCCCTCTAGGTTACTAGGAACCGCAAATACGAATGAATAAGGATTGTCTTCCGCTTCAGTCCAAGAGAAAGGAGTTGGATATACGAGTATTTCATCGGAGGTTGCTCCCTGTGTGTCTAATAAAAACGCCCCGCGAACTACAATCCCATCCTTATTTTTGTCCATGATTCGGGCGGCTTCCGGTTCTTTGAAGGTTCGGAGAAAAGTAGCTATTCTAGCTGTCTTGGGCTGAATGAATACATGAGAGAGCGTGATATCGTTCTCGCGGCAATACTCGTAATACCCCTTCAAGTTGGATGCATACGCGGGATATTCTTCTTCAAGTACCCCGGCAGCTGATGCATACGCCATAATGGCAGTATTCATATAATCAGGCGCACGACCAAGAAATCCATGATGGACATTCGCCCATGTCTCCATCATAGTTCTTCGCTGTACGAGATCCTTCATCGTCTTCGGCTGCATATAGGACAGACCTACTGGATCGCCTGTTAAGGGCGAAGAATACACGAGGCGTGCCTTCACTTTCCCGGCAACCTGCATGTCATACATGTTCGCTTGTGTAGCCATAAGTCCCTTGAAGGCTTCGTGTTCGGAAATTTCCCCTCTTATCTTTCCCCCTGCGATTCTAACATCGGGGAGATTGCTGTTAATCCGTTCTATATATTCCTTGCCGCTCTTCACTGGCATTGAATCAGCCTCCATCGCCGCTGCGTTGTTATGGATACATTATTCCATACAGGCCAAATTGGAAATGGGCGAACACCCGAAGCGCAAGCCATACTGGTAAGTATTCAATAACAATCTCAATTCATATACCACTCCTTCGTCTGTCTTGGATCGGTATATATACATGTTGCCGTTGTCACCGATCATGAAGCGCGGCTTCTCTTCAGATGCGATCTGCACGACGAATTCAAATTTCTCCATGGAATCAGGACACTGGATATAAGCGGGATAATCGCGTCGTACCGGGTCATGTAAATGAACTTTTCACTGGAAGGAAATATAATCGATCTGACATAATTGCCTTAATATGTTAATATAGTACGGAGAATAAGAATTACATATGATGAATCCCACATTACACATCTTACATACTTCTGCATTCGAACTTAGGAGTAAAGGGGCTGTGCATTCATGACACATAAAGGGTATATTCCGGCTATGAAGTTCCATTGGTTGACCCCTGTATATGATCCGTTGTTAAAATGGGGGATGAAAGAGAACAAGTTCAAGACCCATTTGGTTCAACAAGGGAATTTGAAGCCAGGTCAACGTATTCTCGATTTGGCTTGTGGAACGGGCACATTGACGTTAATGTTGAAGCAAGCACAGGGGGAAGCTGAAATTGTAGGGCTTGATGCTGATCCAGAAATATTGGCGATTGCGAAGAATAAGGCAGTACAGAATAAGGTGGATATTGATTTTCAGCAAGGAATGTCCACGGATCTCCCTTTTCCAGATGCCCATTTGGATCACGTTTTTTCAAGTCTCTTTTTCCACCATCTGACCCTCGATATGAAGCGCCGCACGGTAGAAGAGCTGCATCGTGCCTTGCGTCCTGGCGGGACGATTAACATCATTGATTTTGATAAACCGCAAAACAGTTGGATGCGTCTTGCCTTTTACCCGATTCAATGGCTGGATGGCTTCACAACGACCCGGGATCATGTCCACGGTATTCTTCCTGAATTGCACCAGGAATGTGGATTTGAGAATGTGGAGCAAACCGGTCAGTTTGCGACCATATTCGGCACGTTGCGCTCTTATCGTGCACAGAAGCCGTCAGTATAATGGCCTCCTTATTTCCACAACATGTATGGAAATTGTTCTAATCTGCTCTATTGAAAAGAACCATTCATTCTATTATCTGTACAGTAGGAACTCATCTTGCAAAGAGCTTAGAACTGATGGAGGTGAGATTATCTCAAGTGAGGAGTGATATTACTTGATTGTCTGTTTCTATTTCTTCTTACTTTAATATAAGGAGGCTTTCTATGAAAAAGATGATCGATAAGAGAGTATTCATGCTAGCAATTGTGATAGTAACCGTTCTTGTATCTCCTCTTACTGCTTTTGCTGCTCTAACTGCCCCATCGTTAGCGGTTACTGCGTCGAATGCAGCATGTAGCTTGAGTTGGAATGCGATTAGCGGAGCATCAGGTTATGATATATATCGCAACGGCAATTGGTATAAATGGACAAATACGTTGTCCTACGCTGATACGGGATTGACCAACGGATCAACCTATACGTATACCGTTGCCGCGCAAAATGACAAGACTAGTCCTGTAGAGACATCCCCGCATAGCGCCAGCAAAGCTTGCACGCCAACCGCCTCAGGCGGCAGCACATTGCCAGCCCCTACTTTATCGGTAAGTGCATCGAATGGAACCTGTAGCTTAAGCTGGAATGCTATCAATGGAGCAACAGGTTATGATATCTATCGCAACGGCGATTGGTATAAATGGATCAGCGCTTTGTCCTTTTCCGATACGGGATTGACGAACGGAACAAACTATACGTATACCGTTGCCGCACAGAATGACAAGACTACTCCTGTTACTACTTCGCCGCAAAGCTCCAGTAAAACTTGCAAACCTGTTTCTGGCGGTACTGGTGGCGGCTTTGTCGTTACCGAGGCTCAATTCAATCAAATGTTCCCTAACCGCAATCCATTCTATACTTATTCCGGTTTAGTATCCGCTCTGTCCTCCTACCCTGCCTTTGCCAATACAGGAAGCGACACGATCAAAAAACAAGAGGCAGCAGCTTTTCTAGGAAATGTAGCCCAAGAAACGGGACATTTAAAATACATCGTTGAGTTGGATACGGCAAATTATCCGTTTTATTGCAATAACAATAATGTTCAGTATCCATGTGCTCCTGGAAAGCAGTACTATGGAAGAGGCCCGCTCCAAATAAGCTGGAACTACAACTATGGTGCTGCTGGCGCTGCATTGGGACTTCCGCTTCTGACCAATCCAGACTTGGTCGCGCAGGATTCTTCAGTAGCATGGAAAACGGCCTTGTGGTTCTGGAACACACAGAACGGAGCAGGAACGATGACTCCGCATAATGCAATTGTCAACGGAGCAGGCTACGGGGAGACCATTCGTTCCATTAACGGGACACAGGAATGTAACGGCTCAAATCCAGCGGCGGTTGAAAATCGAGTCAACTTCTTTACGATCTTCGCCAATTTGCTTGGCATTTCTACAGGAAGCAATCTCAGATGTTAGTTTTGCATTGCTTTGCATAACAAACTTTTCTTCGAGCAGGTACGGAATGGCCATATTAAATGAACTTAGTCAGTTTGTGTTCATGTACAAAAAAACGACTCCGTGGCAACGGAGTCGTTTTTTACATATCCAATTAAAATACTTTTGTCGTCCAAGATTCACAGTTCCATGTCTCTGTCACGATATCGCGATAGAATTCAGGTTCGTGAGAAATAAGCAGGACGCTGCCTTTGTACGCTTTAAGGGCACGCTTCAGTTCTTCCTTCGCATCAACATCCAAGTGGTTCGTCGGCTCATCGAGTACGAGCAAGTTTGTCTCCACGTTAATGAGCTTGCACAAGCGAACTTTCGCCTTTTCCCCACCACTTAGCACTGCAATTTTACTTTCGATATGCTTCGTTGTCAGTCCGCATTTCGCCAGTGCTGCACGAACTTCGAATTGTGTAAAGGAAGGGAACTCTTTCCAGATCTCTTCAATACATGTATTGTAATTCGCGTCTTTGACTTCCTGTTCGAAGTACCCGATGTCCAGGTTGTCACCCTTCTCTACAGAGCCCGAGATTGCAGGGATTTCGCCCAAGATGCTGCGAAGCAATGTCGTCTTACCGATACCGTTCGCGCCGACGAAGGCGATCTTCTGGCCGCGCTCCATACGGAGGTTCAATGGACGGGACAATGGCTCATTGTAACCAATAACCAAGTCTTTTGTCTCGAATACAAGCTTGCTGGAAGCCCGGGAATCCTTGAAGTTGAACTGAGGCTTCGGCTTCTCCTTCGCTAGTTCGATCACTTCCATCTTGTCAAGCTTCTTCTGACGGGACATCGCCATGTTGCGTGTCGCGACGCTCGCTTTGTTGCGTGCAACGAAGTCTTTCAGGTCAGCAATTTCCTGCTGTTGGCGCTTATAGGCAGATTCCAGCTGCTGCTTCTTCATTTCATAGACTTCCTGGAACTTGTCGTAGTCGCCCACGTAGCGGTTAAGCTCCTGGTTCTCCATATGGTAGATCAGGTTAATAACGCTATTCAAGAACGGAATATCGTGCGAGATAAGGATGAACGCATTCTCGTACGCTTGCAGATAACGCTTCAGCCATTCGATATGCTGTTCATCCAAATAGTTCGTAGGCTCGTCCAAGAGCAGGATGTCTGGCTTCTCAAGCAATAGCTTTGCGAGCAGCACCTTCGTACGCTGACCGCCACTCAAGTCGTGTACGTCTTTGTCCAGGCCAATATCAACCAAGCCAAGCCCTCGAGCAGTCTCCTCGACCTTCGCATCGATCAAGTAGAAGTCTTGATTCGTAAGCGTATCTTGAATCGTACCGACTTCCTCTAGAAGCTTCTCCAGTTCCTCTGGCGTTACATCACCCATTTTGCCATACATGTCGTTCATTTCTTGTTCCATATCAAATAAATATTGGAACGCGCTTCTCAATACATCACGAATTGTCAAGCCTTTGCTAAGTACGGCATGCTGATCGAGGTAGCCAACGCGCACGCGCTTGGACCATTCAACTTTGCCTTCATCCGGCTGTAGTTTGCCAGTAATAATATTCATAAAAGTGGACTTGCCTTCTCCATTGGCGCCAATTAGTCCAATGTGCTCGCCCTTGAGCAGGCGGAAGGATACGTCCTTGAAGATCGCACGGTCTCCAAAGCCGTGGCTGAGTCGTTCTACGTTTAATATGCTCATTCATGACACCTTTTCTTATAGTCTTTGTACTCGATATATTATAAACGTTATCGAGCTTAAAAGTAAGCGTAAAATCGAACTTGGAATGAATAAAGCAGCATCAGGGTGTCATAAATGAGTTGACTCTTTTATATCATTAGCTCGAACTTATGGAAAACGAATTGCTCCTCACTTATTTCACGTTACCTTCATCAAGTTCAGACAGCAGCTTCGGCAGTGTTTGACTTAATACGCTTCCCATCTGCGCGCCAAACTGGAACGCAAACTGAGCTTCTCGCTCCTTCGACCAAGTTTGCTTGGCAACTGTCTGAAGACGAACGTCCTCTGGGGTAATCAAGCGCAAATCAAAATAAAGAAAACCGCAGTCCACCCCATTGACATTGAGGAGTAACGCATTTCGATGTGCATAATCGTTCGAGAGAGGCCACTCAATAAGATTGCAAGCCGAGAATATCATCTGTTTTGTATCTGCATCTACAATGGTGAATTGAACTTGCATTTGCATTTGTTCCGTCTCAATCGGAAACTCAGCAAAATATAATTCATCGTAAAACGTTCGACAGAAAAGGCTTGGCTTATCTTGCACTGCAGCGTCTCGTTCTTTCGTCCAACTAACGGTGGAATAAAGATGTTTATTCACCTGAACAGCTGCCGTTATCTCGAACGTAAGATTACGATGAATCATGGCCTCCTCTGCGTCTAAGCATAGACTGTGAACACTGAGGGCAAGGATTCGATTCGTTGGAAGGAAATGCAGGCTGCGAGACGAACCCGGCTTTCCCGTTCTCTCTCCTACTTCTGCATCGGCCACATACTCGGAACCAGTGGCGCCTATCGAGAACCGTCTCCATCCCATAGATACAGCCCCTTGTAGCTGTTCCGCATGCTTAGAGAGCAGCAGTGTAGCCCATCTCCCGTTGCTGCGATGATAATGCGCGTCTTCTGGATGTGCGCCGCGATAGTAAGATAGATGATTCGCCATAAGTTCTGGTAATGGATGCGATTGGAATAGGCTAATGATTTCCCGTGTGTTGACTGCAACATGTACATCTTGTATAACGGCTAATGCCTGTACAATTGAGTCATTTATGCACTGAGAAAGAAGATGCTGAGCAACAAAACTGTTTATTGACTCTACGTTAATACCAGTATCTCCGATGTTTTCATACATGGTGTGCAGCATCATCAGCATGGTCGCCGTCAGGAGAGGAGCATGCATAAACGCTGGAAATTCGGACATCGCAAGAAACTGAATAGAATCATCGCCGATGTAATACTCCGAGGTTCCAAGTTCATTTGGCTCAAGAATCAAATCGTATACAAGCTGCTCTCCATTGACGTTTGCCTGCGGCTCATGCTCCAGCACCTGTCGGATTGTGGATTTCGTGGGTTCTGCTTTGTATTCAGTGGTTTGATAGGCATGCAGAACGGTATCTTCATTCAACGGCATGATTCCGAGCGCGCTCATTGTTGGCATATTGAACCCTAGATGTCTTGGCTCGATAGCAGCGAGCTGCGGCTCATGCTCCTCGCCAGCTCTAACGAACGGGTGAAGTGCCGTGAACTTGGCTGTACAATCATTCAGTGAATATAAGTAACGACCAGCCAAGTCTTCGTTAACCAACAGCATCACGCTTCGAGGTCCATTCGGTGTAAGAACTTGATCGCCTGCTTGTATGTGCTCTATTGCCCGCAGTGTTCTATCCGCCATTCTGACCATCGACCCTGCAGCGAAACAACTGCTCGGTTCATTCTTATATATGTTGCCGGGATCATCAAAGAAAGATTGTGCATAAAACTCAGGAACTTTGACATACACATCCCCTGACTCCAGATACGCATATTTAACAATACGCGAATCCGCTTCTTTAAATTGCTCATAGCTAATCGAACGAGCCGGCATCCACGTTTGGTAACTACGCCAAGCTTCCTTACGCACTGAAGAAGGGAGAGTCCCATTTGTACCACGAACGATCTCGTCAATAAGGTTATCCAAGTCTCGAACACCCAAGCACACGAGCTTAATCCAGGTATGATAGAAAAACCATTCAGGGTCAGGGAAATTCCCTGAAATCAACATTTGTGTGACCATCTCCAGCCATTGCGAAGACTGAAGCATTCCTTCATATTTGAGCAGCGCTTGTTCAGGGCCCCCTAATTCTGTAACGAGACTGGCGTATTCAGGCATCTCATGCATAAATACTTGAGCATACCAGATCCACAATCGGTTATTGATTAAGGAATTTGCATTTTGAATTTGCCGATCGATGGCTTCCTTCCGCATTTCTTTTTTTATTGAAGCGGATATCTTATATATATCCTGGCACAGCAGTGCAACGGCAAAGTCGGACCACTGTGCCTGCTCCAGATGATCATATGGGCCATTATACAAGATCGATTCATAAGGATCGGGGGTATAACTTGGGAAGAACAAAGCCCGGTACGAACCGGTTTCATACAGCATCTTGCTAAACAATCGTTCCTTCAGTTCTCCTGGCAACGCCCCTTTCAAATGTGCAACAATCGCCCGGAACAAAGCATCCGCAACCGGATTCCTGGTCATGGTAGGCTGCAGCACGACAAACTTGCTAAGCGCTGTAAGGGAATCAATCTCGTCTGCAAAATCGCGCTCCATCCGTTTTTCAAAATCTTGCAAACTCATATCGATACCGATGAAACGGCACCTCCTTTCCCGAATCCATCCGTTATAGCTCAGCTATGTCGTCGTCGGGAGTGTTCGCGACGAAAATATGAAATTCATTTGATTCTAAGGTCTCAAGTGAACCGGAGTCGAGTGCAATCTGATAAGGACCGAATTCACCTTGCTCAGGTGCGATGCCTTGCTTCTGAACAAGTACGCCTTGATCAGCATCAAAAGTCATAAAGGACGGAACGTCTCCGCCTCGCAAAGCCCACTTTCTCGATTCGCTTCCCGGGAAAGCGAGATTGGCATAGAACTGCATATCCCGATCTTCGGTATATAGCTTCACGTCATTCATTGACAGACTAGAAGCCTTCGTTGACTCCAAACGCAGCCATAGCGGCTGCTGCGGATTGTCGTACAGGATGAAGGAGGTTCCGTTATAACCGAGATAAGATCTTGTTCCGCTTTTTTCTGTATACAGTTGGAATAACCCTTTGACAAGCTGCAGTTCTTTATTATCATCTTTATCCTTATCTTCATCTTTATCTTTGCCGGGATTCGTAGTTTCGGCATTGCCGATTAACTCAGCATGCCACAACTGCTGCACTGCTTCTTCGCCGATCATGCGTTTATTCTGGAACGAAAGACTGCGAGATTCAGAGGCCGTAAGGTAATGAACTTCAATCGATTGATCCTTTTGGATAGCTGCTGAATAAATGACAGCTCTCCCCTCCCCGTCAGTGGTTATGCCGAAGCATGTTGTCTGATCTCGTGTTAATGCTCCTGCACCTGCTTGACCGCCTGTTTGTGCAATGAGATACACGCCATTTGAATCTGAAATGGTGACTCCTTCCTTGAGCAGCTTTCCACTCTTATCATAGATGGGTAACATATAGTCAATATCCGTTTCCTTCGGCATGTCTAAATGAGCCTGCCGCGCTTCGTTCTCGACAAATTCATCCACTGGTGAGATTTGCGCTTTAATTGCAAGGTAAATCATGATTCCAACCCCCGCCAATGCCACCAGGATGGCAAATCCGGCAAAGACGCCTGCGATCACTCCCAGAACGCTTGACGCCGTACCGACTGTCAACACGGAAGCGAGTTCAAACCCTAGACCGATCAGCTCCAGAATCGATGAGGAAATCGCCAAAGCGACTACTGCCGACTCCAAAGGCGTGCGCGCCTTCGCAAGCGATATCGCGGACAGTACGATATTGATCGCAGCCATTATCGCAGATATGGCAATCATCGCAATACGTGTCAAGTTTTGCAGGCAGCGAATCGCAAATTTTGCCGCGCTGCCTTTCCAGCCCGAGAGGTTCGCCCATTGAGCTAGTTGAATCCGTCCTCCGGACAGCCTCTGCAGGACATGATTAGCGGCGTCCGCGAACATTCTTTCCATTTGCTCTACGGTATGGCTTTGCAGCCCGACAGCCCACTTCAACGCGCCGCGGAATGAGCCAGTGCCGCGGTACACTGTATAGAAATCCATGCCCGCCTTCAAGATGCTAAGGGCGAAGTTCGCCAGCATGCCCACCCCTACCATGATCATGCCTGTTTTCGTTGCGGGGTCCATGTTGTCCCAATCGAGCACCATCATAAAAATCATGGCGCTTATCGTAATACCGCCTATGCCAAGCCACAGCACCTTGGAAGCAACCGTCTTGGCGACCAGCCCGTACTTCTCGATTTGAGCTCTAAGCGCCGGATTTTGAATGATTTTTTCGGTAATCCGCTCCAGCAGCGGGTTTAACTTCGCCGTCAATTTTGCAACAACTTGAGCAATCGATTGGGCCCGTCCGACCTGCTCGAACCAGACATAAATAATCGACATAATTTCTGTCCACAGATTTTTCTGCCCTTTGGCTGCATCTTCTTCGGCTTTCTTAATCGCTTCTGCTACCAGCTTTGTGAGCGCATCCGTAGAGTCGTTATGTTGTTTCGCAAACTCCTTGGCGATTTCTTCGGTAATATCACGCAGCGTCTTCTGATCCTCGCGCAGGCTCGCGTTTTGAGCAAGAATGTTATACAGTTGGAAGATTCTCATCGTGTCTGCGAACTTCTTCGCGAAGTACTGGCTGTCATCGAGAACAGACAAAACGGTAGAGACGCGTTGAATATTGCGAACGGTTGCTTTTGCTCCATCTGGGGAGGCGAACAACTGCATTTTCAACATATTTAAGAAGTCGTCCCCAGTAAAATGCGTGAATACCCGATGCGCCCAGAACTTCCCTTCTAATGCCTTCTGCTGCATCTCGTCAAGTTCCTCCAGAAGTAGATCATACTGTTTCCGAACATCATCAGTTTCGGCTTGATCTCTAAGCGCTGTATATTCTTTTTTCTTCGCGTCGGTGTAGAATTTGATTTTTTTGGCCTTGTCCTCTAGATTCAAACGCTCATCGTCGAAATAATCCTTAATTGCCGGGAACTTTTCGACAAAATGATATTTATAGAGCATAGGCGCATGCTGTTGGTAAATTGCACTGCCGGACAACTTCTCTTCAAACTGTTTTCGTGCTCTGCGCGCATTTACCTTTGGCGTCTGACCTTTCAGAATGATTGATAACAAGGGAGTGGTCAAGCTTCGGTAGAACGCTTTAGGATCGAGTGACCGTTGTCCCCCAGCGTCATCGGGATCAACTACTATTGTCTCCGCTATTGCACGGATATTTTCGTCAATATCAATAGGAGAAGCGGAGATGAACTTTCTTCTCTGCTCAGATGGCATATAGTATTGGATGATTTCGATTAAGCTCGCTTCGGCATAATGTTGAACCGCGTCTCTGACTACCTTTTCAGTCTTCTCGCCGATTTGAATGAACTCATAAGGGTCTAAGTTATACAGGTAATATGGCTGCAGATCCTGACCGGCGGCAGTAGAGGTGATTTCTGCTTCCTTAGGCGGTGATACAGCCGCAGAGCTTTGTTTTAGAGCCATCCCTGCATGCATCAAATGCAGTACTTCATACGGATGAGCGCTGACTCCTTTCAAACCGTAAATTATCGTATCATTACGTTCTGTTTTAACCTCGATTACGCCACTCACAGCCGTTACATCCGGCATCATTTTCAGATGAATTTCTATTGGGAACAAGGTAGAAAACTTCGATTCTCTTGGAATCGTCAATTCTTTGTCATCGTTCTCGGAGGAAAAAGGAGAGCTAGAAATATACTTGTAGTGATATTGATAGTTCTCATCGATTTGAGCAGAGAAGGATCCAACCTGCGGCGTCCACTCTTCGTTGGTTTGGATGTCTTGAAACCGCAATCTCGGACGATAACCGCGCGTGCCGTATTCATCAACATACTCTTCAACCCAGAAGCTCCATCTTAATGCTTCATTTGACCATAATGATTCAGTATTCCAAAGCTCATTCTCCACCCATTTCAATTGTCCGTCTGCGCGGTATGCGACTTGATCGTTATGAATAAGTCGGCAATTGTATTCAGCTGGTCTCACATTAGCCGCTGCGGAATAGTGAATCTGATTGAACATAACGGAACCTACGGCTCTGCTCTGGTACTGATTAAAGGCCAGTTCGCCTGCTACGTAATCATTGCCGCTGCCTTGATTCCAGCGCAGCGTTACGCCGTCGACGCACCAGCGCCAGTTGCCGGGGGTGATCTCTTGTTCGTTAATAAACAGACGATCTTGACTGCGATCTTGCGGATCTGGTTTCATCAGCACGATTCGATGCCCATCATGGCTGCTCCAGGCATCGTCGTTCAGCGATTCCTCTGTGTGTGCAAGACTAAGATCATACACGGCAAGTAGAGAAGAGCTAGAAGTGGGTGATAGAGAGGTTGTCAGAGTTGGCGTCATGTCCTCATCGTTCTTAGGAGCTGCAAAACTTAGTGCTGTAATGAATTGCATGATCATTCTCCTTCGATTCAGTGTACTCACAGGCTGGTCGTACGAAATCGAAGGGATCCTTCTCGTCGAGATGGATAATCATGCAGCTTGGATTCATCGATTCCTTACGGAACCTGAAGTCGTTTCCTGGATATTACATATAGATATCCAAAGACATTATACAAGCTACATTTCATGTTGAATATCCCCCAATTGACAGTTCATTGATCACAAAGTAAAATGAATGATAGTCAGTCATTTGTGATCGAGTTAGAGGAGGTCATACTCATCGAAGACAAAAAGGAACGTATTGTTCGTGCGGCTATAGAAGTATTGTGCAGCAAAGGCATCGAGAAGACGAAGGTATCTGATATCGTGAAGGGAGCCGGGATTGCACAGGGCACATTTTATCTTTACTTCCCTTCTAAGCTGGCTGTCATGCCTTCTATTGCAGAAGTCATGGTGCAGAAGATTATAGAAGCACTCCAGAGCTCAGTAGATCAGAACGCCCCATTTCAGGATCAGATCAAGTCCTTTATTGCAACGGTGTTCCAGCTTCACCATGATAGCCGAGAGCAGTTAGCGCTTTTGTATGCAGGATTAGCTTCCAGTGAGCATTTAAAGGAATGGGAATCCATTTATAAACCTTACTATGATTGGGTTTCTGAACTATTGGAAAAAGCTCAAGCCAATGGCTCAATTCGGAAATCGCTGAACACCGTTAGAACGGCGCGAATTGTGATTGGAGCTATTGAATCCGCAGCTGAGCAAGTGTATCTGTTCGATCAAGCGGATGAATCAGAAGTACAAGCGCAAGCGGAAGAAGTATACGCCTTCGTCAGTCACGCACTAGGGATTCAGGTCCTGTAGTTCAAGGGCCTATCTTTTTGTCTATAAAATGACTGAATGTCATTCACATTAGGAGAGATGTAAAACATGAATCGTTCTTGGATGTATGTCATACTCACTTGTCTGTTCGAGCTGCTGTGGGTATTTGGCTTTAATATGGCCTCATCGTGGTGGCATTGGGCCATTATTCTCGGAATCATTGCTGTTGATTTTCATTTCTTGGCTAAGGCTTGTGAGAAGCTTCCTACCGGTACTGTATATGCGATCTTCGCAGGTGCAGGGACAGTCGGTACGGCACTGATGGATGTATTGTTTTTCGGCGGGAGTCTTAGCATAGGCAAAATTGGTTTTATGATCGTGCTTGTTGCAGGCGTTATCGGACTTAAATTGGCAGATCAAGCTGCCACGGATCATAAACAGAAAGGAGTTGTGTAACGATGGGATGGCTGTTTGTTTTCCTAGCGGCAATGTGTGAAATGGTCGGTGTAGTCGGACTTAAAAAGTATTCCCAGCATAAAACGCTGCAAAATGGAGTGATCTTCTTAGGTGGATTCGGTGCTTCCTTCGCCCTACTCTATACTTCATTCCTATATCTTCAGGTTAGTGTCAGCTATGCAGTATGGGTCGGCATTGGTACTGCAGGAGCCGTTCTTATTAATATGATTTTCTTCGGTGAAAGCAAAAGCCCAGCGCGGATCGTGAGCCTCATCGCAATTATCATTGGGGTTACGGGTTTGAAAGCATTGTCTTGATGAGATTCTGTGGACATAACTGAATAGATAACAATAAGCCGCCACATCGAACTTGGCGGCTTATTTAAATGATTAACTACCTTTACATTAAATGCAATTTGCGATCCGAGAGATGGAAGTGTACATCTGCGGCATGCTCCACGAACTTCTTGTCATGAGACACGAAGATGATCGTTCCCTCATATGCGGCAATGAACCGCTCCAATGCCTCTATAGCATGAATATCTAAAAAGTTGGTCGGCTCGTCCAACAATAGTATGTTATATTCCCCTAGGAATAGCTGGCACAGCTGGAGACGAATCGCTTCCCCACTGCTTAAGGATCGGACACTCTTCTGAATGTCAGTCCCGACGAACTGCATAGCATGCAGCACACCTCGCAAAAAACCTTCCTCATAGTCGGAGCGATTTTTGATGAATTGCAGCACGGACTCATTGCTTGTATATTGATAACTCATTTGACGGAACCAGCCTATTTTCGCTTTTGGGGAAATGGTTAAGCCTGCCCCCGCATTTGCTATATGTGCTAACAGCGAGCTTTTTCCGCTTCCATTTGCACCCGTAATCGCTATTTTCTTCCCCAGAGGAAGCTGGAAATTTACATCTTTAAGTAATACATTGTCACCCAATTGGAGCGTGAGTCTGTCTGCCATAATAGGAAACTTATTGTGCAATTCTACTGTTTTCGCTTGGCGGAACACAATCTGTCTCTCTTCCTGCACGGCCTCTACTTCTTGAAGCTTTTCCATACGATGTTCAATAGCGCGAGCGGCACGATGGACTGCTTTTTGGCTGGTGCCTTTCGATTTGGTTTCGAACATGCGGTTTGCCAATGCCTTCGACTCTTTCTTAGACATACTGCCTGCTTGCGCAATCTTTTCGGCTTTCTTCATTTTCTCTTGTGCAGCTTTTTCTAGGCGGGTTTTCTCCTTGATAAACTGCTCATGTGCTTGCATCTGCTGTTCGCGCTCCAGACGCTTCGCCTCGACGTAATCGCTGTAGTTCCCTGAATACACATGCACCTTGCCTTCATGCACTTCCCAAATCGTCGTGACGAGCTCATCCAGTACGGCACGATCATGACTGATCAGGACAAGCGCTCCGTAGTAATAGCGAAGCTCATCGAGCAGGAACACAATGCCCGCTTGATCTAAATGGGTTGTTGGCTCATCGATGAGCAGTGCTTCATAATAATGAGTCAGCATGTGCGCAAGCTTCAGCCTTGTCTGCTCCCCGCCGCTTAAACCCTCAGTACGATTCGGAACCGCCAATCTGCCTAGTAACGCTGGATCTGCTTCAGCATCTGCAGGCGCCTCCATTTGCTCAAACAAGCCATATTCGACATGCCGTTTCACGTTCCCGCTCGTGGGTTGAACAATACCTGCAAGCAACCTCAGAAGCGTGCTCTTCCCTGCCCCGTTCTTGCCAACGATGCCAATCCGGTCAAACTGATGTACAGCTAACCGGTCAATCTTGAATATCTCTTTATCTAAATACGTCACTTCGACGTTTTCGAGTTCAAAACAAATATGTTCCATCTATTTGCTACCTCCGAAATTTCATCATTTCGTATCGATAGCCATAGGAATGGTTTCGATACGAGCTACTATCTGGTTAAGAAGAAGCCCGTATTAATAGAACAATAAAAACTGCACGTATCTTCCCTCCTCCCTATCGTAATAGCATAGGAGCCAATCTGACTCCATTCAAACTTATAGTATTTAGTTAGCTGCGTCAACCAGCCTTACCAAGTACCTTGCTCGTTCATGATTGCCTCGGCAAAGGCTACCTTTTGGACAAGGGCAGTATATTCCTCAGGTGTCGAACCGTCTTCTACACACCAACACATTCCCATCGCCGTTTCTACATATAGGCATTTCCTTATGACATCATTCGGAATCGCAAGCTTCTTCGTGAGAACACCTATGATTTCTTCTATTTTCTCATATAAGTTCTCCGTAATGCTTTCATCGAACTCATTTAATATAAATCGAGGAATATCAAATACAGGATCGCCGATTACACCCTTCGGGTCGATGATCACGTATTCCCCATTGCTGCCGAGCAGCATATTATCATGATGAAGATCACCGTGCAGCAGCAGATTTTGCGAATACGTTGAAGCTATGGACAAGCAAATATCTCTTGCACGCTGCATGTGTCTAGTTAATTCAGGGCAATCGTGACGCTGTCTCATGTAATCTGTTATCCGTTCGACCCAACCGATATAGGTTGGGAATTGTTCTGCCTCAACAGCCGCGATATGTAAATTCGAATATAAGGAACAGAATACATCCAATCGTTGCTGTAGAGAACTCTCGTCCCGCAAGGTAGTACCCGGCTGCAAACGTTCTAATAGGATAACGCCATTTTCTATATCCGCCTCATATACCTTGCAGAATCGCTGCCCCTGATATTGACGCAATGTCGAAACTTCCGTCCAAATCGTTTCCGATGGTTGTCCTATTTTAAGTATCGCATGGCCAAATTGTTCGGAGTAGCAAGTGAACACTACGTTTGCTGAGAAGGAAGGAATCAGCTGCAATGAGGACAACGACCACTTCTCGGCATAATCATCGAGATGGCGCAGCATCTGTTCAAAAAATGTATTTCCAAATCGCTTCACGATAGTTTCGATTTGCTCCTGCGTAAATATGCTAGATTGGCACTCCATACCCATTCCCTCCAATGTCTAAATACCTCTTTATCCATTTTCAAGTAGATAAAAAGCTGCCCCACTAATTCATTCAGGACAGCTTTGATTGCTTTGTTGTTACGCTTTTTAATTGTTGCTAACGGTTGCGGCTGGTTCTATCTTCGTCCGATACATCTTCTTCGCAAGCAGTGTTTGCAGAATAACGAACACGCCGCCTACACACCAATACATCGGTATGACTGCGGGAGTGGTCAGGGAAAACACGGTCATCATGATTGGAGACAAGTATCCCATAAATGCAAACTGCTTGCTCTGCATCGGATCCATACCGATTTGCGTAGCCTTATATTGAAAGAAGTAGATGATCCCAACGAGCAGTGGAAGCACAATGTCCGGTTTTCCGAGCTGGAACCATAGGAACGAGTGTGCAGCTACTTCCGGTGTGAACTTAATGGCATAATACAATCCGGACAAGATAGGCAGCTGGATAAGCAGCGGCAAGCAGCCCATTGCCAGCGGATTCACCTGATGCTTCTGATACAATTGCATCATCTCTTGCTGCATCTTTGCTTTTGATTCCGCATCCTTCTTATCCTTATATGCGTCTTGAAGAAGCTTCAACTCAGGCTGCAAAACGTCCATCTTCTGTTTCATCTTCTGCTGATTGCGATACTGTCTCATCATGAGCGGCATCAGCGCTAACCGTACGAGCAGCGTGAGCATAATCAATGCCAGTCCGTAGCTTCCACCGAAAAATGCCGCAAAATGTTGAATCAGATACACAAACGGATATACAATGTAATGGTTAAAAAAGCCTGGCGTATTTGCATCAACGGTGGCATTAGGCCCGCTTACCCCGCATCCGCTTAATAGCACTAGGAGCACCAATGCCCCGATTAGAATGAACTTTCGCTTGTAGGTGAATACATTGAACTGCTCCATAATAATCCTCCTTGATTGGGTAACGTTCTAATTCCAATCAAGGAATGGCAGTCTCCTGAATCTCCATCCGGCGCTTCTTTTCGCTTCACGCTTCTGGTTAGCCAGTGATGTATCTCTGTCCGACCGACGATCCGTTCCTGATGAGGAACAATCGCGACTCGGCCTCTGTATGCAGGCACTAAGTAGTGATCGACTGCGACATACAGATGTGCTACGTAAGCATACGTCAGTGAGCATATTAGACCGATCGAAATCAAATACGGAATCAAATCAGTAGACATCAGATCCTGGAGTTCCAACAGCAATGCATTCACCTCCCATTTTTGCAGATAACAATAGTATCACATATCTCAAATGGTGAGACAAGTTTCATTTCTAGGAAAAATCAAACAGTTGGATTCAAACCCGAAAAACAAGTATGGATCTCGAAAATAGGAAGAATCATTTTCTATCTATTGAAAGAACCATCGGCTCATTGGCCGCCACCAGTTGAAAAATAAAAAAGCCCTGCTTAGAGCAGAGCTTGTGTACATGAAGTCCATATTGTGATTTGATGATCAGGTCATCAATCGCCATTTAACGCAGCCGGGATTTCTTAGAATGGAATACGTTCCGAATGAATCTTGTAGTCATGTTCGGCAGCCCATGAGACGAGTCCATTCCAGAACTGTTCGCACGCATCAATAATTCGATCCGGTTCAGACAACTGACCGGACATGACCATATTGGCGACCATGTCATACCCAGCCGGGCGCTCTGGAAACTGCAACGATTCAGGAAGAACTCTTGCTCCTGTCGAGTACAGCTTCCGATTGTGAAGTCCGATCAACATGGCGCCGTATTTGGCAAATTGCATAGCTAAATAGGGCAGATACATTTGCGTGCCGGTTCGACTCGCATTCCGGAGCTTTCCAATGAACTCATACATTTCTCCCACGAGCACTTCGTTAATTGCATTTGAGAAATCAACACTTGAGGGTGATTGTGCCGCTTCCTTCAGCTTAGAAAAAAATCCATCCGGATCATACAGACTTAGCGGTGAGAAGAATGGCCCGTGTGTTAATGGCCAGTCCCCTTCCACAGCGGCTGCGTCGTTCAGAACCACACTAGCGCTTCGTACATTCACTTCAGCCTTCCAAGGCCCCGATGACCATTCGTAACTGAAGTCTACCTCTTCGTCTGCGTCTTTCAGCACACAGAACATCTCAATGTCCGAATAAGGGCCGTCCGTGCCTCGGGATACGGAGCCATACACCCCGATTGCAATAATTTGCTCACCATAAACCTTCTGCAAGCGGTCGGCAAGTTCACAACAGGTTGCCATTCTTTCTTGTCTTGAAATTTCAACAGGTCCATTCATGTTCATTCGCGTATCTCTCCCTTGGTCTGTGTATTTGGAATGAGTGGATACAGTTTCATGAATGGCGGGCCACGGGCTTAACGAGGAACTTTCTTCGCGTGCATAGGAACCCCTCCTTTTAATCCTCCCGATTGTCCACGGAATATATGTTCTTCCCCTATCTTATCAATCATCTTGGAAAAATATAAGGACTCGACGTGACATAATTACCCTATACCTGATAAAATATTCGCTCTCCTGCTAGGAATGGCACACAATGATCAGCACAAAGCTTCGGCATTTTCTCCCGCATCCAATTACGTACGGACTCGTTCCCCATTTGAAACGCGTAATATCCGATAATCGAAATCAGCATCATGCCTTCGATTAGAACAAGCTCGTCCACAGCAATGTTCGCAGTTCCGTAATATCCCTCTAGGAATATGTCTCTGTGTGCTGCGGGAGCCATCATCGCCCCCATGGCGATGTCTGTCCAATCGTATCCCGGGCCAAAGAATCCGAAGTCAATAAAGCTTAATTGACCTTCAGGAGAGATAATCATATTACCAAAACCTAAATCACCGTGAATAAGTCCCCATCTATCCTCGGTTCCGAATTGCTCAAGTTTATCGTTGATAAGATGAATGCATTTCTCGATGATCGCGACATCTGAAGGCACAAATAAACCGAGTTCCAACCCTGTATGTATTGTTGAAATCAAGCCAACATTATATGCAATCCCTTGCTCTGGTCGATTCTTTACCCGATCGCGCGGATACTGACGGTAAAATTCATGGAGTTCAGCAACTTGAGATCCGAGCAGCTTGACCAATTCTGGCTTCTGAACGTCCTCCTTCTGAAGATCCCTACCGTCCAGCCACGTTAGTACCGAACAGTTCAATCGCTGCCCTTCATGTTCGATGACGGTAATCAATTCCCCATCTTGATTGCGCAGCGGCGACTGTACCAGCAGGCTGCTCTCCTTCGCCAAGGCTTCCAGCATGAGCAGTTCACCCAGCAAGCCTTCATAAGTATGTTGCAAGCCTGTCATACTTTCTTTAAACGGCTGATGAACACGCAGGACATAAGTGCTGCCGTCAGCGTCGCTCACTTTATATGTCCGATTCTCATTATGCCTCAGGAAAGTGATTTCAGGCTTATGGAAGCGAAAACAGTGTAAAATGTGATGTAATTGTACATCTGTCATCTTCAATTTCCTCTCATCGATGAATATGTAGACATGTCCAAAATACTATATAGCCAGTCTACTTCCTAATGTTGGGATTGTCTACAACGCTATGAATATCCAAAGATGTTTATAGCACGGTTATCATTATTATTGCTCGCTTAAACTAGATAAATTGCTCCCCTTCTCACCTTTTCATAAAGGAGGATCGGGCAAGCGCCCTCAGCTCCATGTTACGTGTCACATGCTGAAGACGTTTGCCCATATCGACGTGTATGCATGAGGCGGGCTAAGCGATTCACAGATTATCCAGAAACAGCATGCTGCATTGCTCCATACGAGCATACTTTATGCAGCTAGTAAGGCTTCAAAATGGTGGAACATCTGCTTATAATCCCGCTGCTTCTGTTTATAACGCATCTGATTCGACCTAGAGTACATATTCAATACAGGAACGAGATCCTGTTCTCCCTGCACAAGTCGCAATACCTCGTTGACTTCTCCATTGACAAATGCAATAGCGAGTGCCCGTATGTGGCTTTGAGCTTCCACATTGTCAGGCAGGGCCGCTTCTTCCATGTATTCATCTTCCTTCACATCAAGCAGCACCTTCCGTGCTCGATGATATGCAGCCTTCACCGCCCCTTCCGTTGTCTTCAGCTTATTTGCAGTGTCAGCAACAGAATACCCGAGTACGCTGCGCATAAGGAGGACGGTTCTTTGCAGAGGAGACAAGTGTGTCATCATATATTGGAAGGCGGCTTCGATGTCAATTGTACTATTCTCTTGTATAGGATCATTGTGTTCTTGAGATTGAAGCTGCTGCTTTACCAGAATTTGATCCAATCGATGTCTTCGGCGTACTTGGTCAATCCAAGCGTTCTTGGCTGTACGCAGCAGCAGCGCTTCAGGGTTGTTGTGTTCTAACTCCTTGTTACGGGCTAGAATCTTGACCCACGTATCCTGTACGAGATCCTCAGAATCCCATTTGGAATGTGTGAGAGAGAGGCAATATCTGTTCAGTACGTCGTTCAACTGCTTCAGATTAGGTTGTTCGACGCTCTGCACTTGATCTAGATTGGTCATCCTTCACAGTCAACTCCTTCATTCGCTCGTTCTCGCTTTCACTTCATCAGCCTTCTTCATGCCTAACATGAATCATTCATGGCGGCAATTATGGTGTATCTTCTTATCAGTAAACGAATGAAGCATGCATTGCGTTACGCAACCTTGTGAAAAAAACTTTTGTCCTCTGAACCGTATCTTCTGCTGCGATCCATTCGTTTTCTGGATATTCCACAGTGGAAAAACAGAGGAGGTATTACCATGTCCAACTATATCCCATATGTTGTTGAGCAAACGAGTCGAGGCGAACGCTCCTACGACATCTATTCCCGATTGCTGAAGGATCGAATTGTTTTTGTCGGTTCTGAAATTAATGATAGTCTGGCCAATAGTGTTGTTGCGCAGCTCCTTCTTCTTGCAGCGGAGGATTCAGACAAAGACATTTATATGTACATCAATAGTCCAGGAGGCTCGGTCACTGCAGGATTTGGCATCTATGACACAATGCAATACATTAAGCCGCAGGTTCATACCATCTGTACAGGATTAGCCGCCTCCTATGGATCGATTCTGCTGTTAGCAGGAGCCAAGGGCAAGCGCTTTGCACTACCCAATAGCGAAATCATGATTCATCAACCCCATGGAGGCGCTCAAGGACAGGCAAGCGACATTGCCATCAGCGCCAAACGCATTCTCAAGATGCGCGAGAGACTTGTGCAATTAATGGCTGGCCATACTGGTCAGCCCGCCGAACGAATTGAGAAAGACATGGATCGCGACTACTTTATGACTGCAGAAGAAGCGCTTGAATATGGGATTATTGACAAGATACTCAAGTAGTACGTGACATGAGCGATCAAGCTGCTATCCAAGTGCATTAGTCAGCTTGATCGCTTATGATCTGCTTTCTTTATTAAATCTAGCCAATCGACATGCTTGTAATTCCTCCAATTGCACTTTATCAATAATTTCCTTAGCAGCGAGTCAGCTGATAAGCGAAGCTAATATGATGGCGGAAAGCATGACGGCAAGATACAGCCCCTTCAATGATTCGTGATACCCGACCGACAATCGGATACCCATCCCCGGGCAGCCTGATGCCAACCTGGATGCTTCTCAGATGAAGCTCTTCCCCACCTTTTATCGTATGGCGATGCGTCTCATAAGCGCGATGGACAAGTTTCGTTGGAAATGAACTCCCTTGAACTTATTATAGGAATCATAAATGTAAGCAGTCAACGGATGGACTACGAGGCGAATCGAATGATGAAACTTGCCCTAGGCTTACAAATTCGTAATGATATTGAAAGCTTGATCGATAGGTAGAGCCAAAGTCTTATTGTATGATCTATGTATCAGAACAAGATAAGAACAATAACTACTAGAGGTGAACATAAATGAAAGAAAATAAAGTAATATCGGCATTTTCGTACTGGAGCGTTCTCTTTGCGCCTATCTTATTCCCTGTTTTAGCCTGGATTGTTGGAGATTCGGTAACAAGAAGCCATGCCAAACGTGCGCTATGGACTCACCTTATTCCAAGTATCGCGGTCATTATTGCGGTAATGTTGTTTGGCTTAATTGGGGTTAGTGTACGCGACATTGGCGTCGCATGGGGAATCGGTGCAATTATCGCATTTTGTGTATGCGGAGTGATAAGCGTGTACTACTTTGTATGGAATATTATCAAAGGGATTCAGGTTATCAATTCTTAATTCATTTCGAATCAGATTCTTCTTCCCTGCATGACTTGAAATTATATACGCCACACAAAGGTACCTCTTTCGAAATGGGATAGAGGTACTTTTTGTGGCGTATCCTATTTATATTCAAATGACAGCATTCCCCTTAATTCTCTACAGATTTCCCCGACATTCATATTGGAACGAAGGCTCAGTCTGTATAAAATAACCATTTCTGACCCTAGCGACCCAGTTCTGGAACAACTCTTTCCATTCTACGGTTCCGAAGAAATCATTGAGCGGCTTCGTCGAATCCCATTCGATAATAAAATAAGGTTGAACTAAGGGATTCCAGATTCCGATACTGTTTACTCCCTTTTCCTTAATCAACAGCATAGGCAATCCGTATAGATACGCCATAGAAGGTTCAATTTGCAAGAACGGTGCTCCCTCCCAAGACGGCGCTGGTGGTTGTGAGCCAGTATTGGTCTGCGTATACATTGCGAACACCTGCTGCAAATTAGTGGCTATGAAACCGTAGCTGGATAGGATCATACGGCGTACACTCGTTAAGGTTTTCTCCGGGTACTGTTCTGTATCGGGCAGCGTACGAGGAAAGAGAAGCGCGTTCTGAATCTCTGTAATTAAGCGACTTAAAAATCTCAACTGTGTATTATTTAGTGTACTAGGATGGCTGAGAAATACAGGAACACGGAATGCCATATCAGCAGTACTTTGCAATATTTCCATCGAGCTGTTGCAGTTGTCATCTTCAAACCCATGATTGCACAAAATTAACACCCCCCTATCATTACAATTATATGAAATGATAAGGAAGGATGACGCGGTCAAGCAGCTAGAAATAGAATTGAAATACGCCCGTTTTGCATGTGCTGTCCAGGTTCAAGACATAACTTCATTATTCTTTTTTTCAAAAATATTAAGCGATAAGCAGTTATTTTCCGATAGATAACATGAAAGCAAATTACTAATAACATGCAAAATGATGGAGGGTTACATAGATGCGTATTGAATCTTATTATCGAATCCCGCCTGCCGCGAAGCGATCCAAAGCACAATCTGAGCCGTTATTTGCGGACACAATGAAGGAAATACAAAAGCAGGAATCAGATGAAAAAGAGAATAAAAAGGGCAAACTCGTAACGACCCGCGAAGACGGCTATATTCGGCAATATCTCGTCAGACCAGACGGCAGCAAAGTATTGTTAGGCGAAACAAAACAGACTTTTGGTGAATTCATTGGCAATGCTGAGTCGTCCGTAGCTCAACAGCCGGTTAACAATCTATCCAGCAATTCCAGTCAAAGTACGCAAGATATGATGGCATTATTGAATTTCTATGCTGGAGCAGTAATTACGTCACCAGTGAATCAACAGCAGCTATATGCTTTGAAGGATTAGAAGTGAATTCACAAACGAACAGAGGGATACTCACTCCCTCTGTTCAACTACTTCCCCATTTTCCGTATGGACCTACAATTATGGTTTCATCACTCATTTCCACTTTACCCTATATTGCATCCCATTCCTGTGTTTTCTCTTCCTCTTATTACAAACAATTGATCTGCTAGGAACAAGCTCCCGGGTTGACGGGAATAATGGCGCCCTATACAATGTAGAGAATTACAACCGTATACTTCTTCGTATAACTTTGGAAATATGGTCCAATCGTCTCTACCGAGCTGCCGTAAACAGTTTGACTACGAGGAAAAGAATGCTTGCTATGTGGGATCGGATTGAGCGCTAACTCTTCTATCTATCATGGACAGGCTGTTCTTGCTCCTTACCGTCAAACTTTAGTTATCAGAACTAAAGTTTTTTTGTATTTATATGGGTGCTTTATCCCCACACTATTCATACAACGAGAAAAGGAATGTGATTTCGAATGAATTGGAGCAAGCAGCATTGGAACAATCGAATTGCCGCAGCGGGCAGAATGAAGTCTGCTGATCTTGTCATCACGAACGGAAAGATCGTTGACGTCTTCAATCTAGAAATTATGGAAGGTGATGTCGCGATTGTAGATGGCATTATCGTAGGAATTTGCGGCAGCTATGAAGGAGATCGCGTCATCGATGCGAAAGGCCGCTATATTGCACCCTCTTTCATCGATACGCACGTTCACATTGAATCTGCTATGGTTACGCCATCCGAATTCGCTCGTGTTGTACTTCCGCATGGAGTTACGACGGTCATTACAGATCCCCACGAGATTGCAAATGTTGCGGGAGCGGATGGCATTCAATATATGCTCGATGCCTCTGAAAATCTGCCGCTGGACGTCTTTGTCATGCTCCCATCGTGTGTCCCTTGTACGCCATTCGAGCATGCCGGAGCGAAGCTGGATGCTGCCAGTCTGGAACCCTTCTACACTCACCCACGCGTCCTAGGATTGGCGGAAGTGATGGATTACCCTTCTGTACGCCGTGGTGATGCGGATATGGTGGACAAGTTGTTATCATCGCATCGGCACGGCAAACTGATTGACGGCCATGGTGCTGGATTAGATGAAGAAGCTATCAATGTGTACCGATCTGTAGGCATTCGCAATGACCATGAATGTGTGACAGCTGAGGAAGCAAAGGCAAGACTGCGCAGAGGTATGTATGTCATGCTGCGCGAGGGATCGGTTGCGAAGGATGTTGAGGCGCTCATCCCGGCTGTTACAGCGAGCAATGCCCGCCGCTGTGTGTTCTGTACCGACGATAAGCACTTGGATGAGCTGCTCCATGAGGGCAGCGTTGATCATAATGCACGCCTTGCTATTCGATACGGTCTTGACCCGCTGCAAGCGATTCAGATGGCTTCTCTGAATGCAGCTGAATGCTTCGGCTTGCATGCGAAGGGTGCGATTGCCCCAGGGTACGAGGCAGATCTGTTATTGTTGGATGACCTGCAGGAACTGACGATTGCTCAGGTGTACAAAGGCGGAAGCTTAGTCGGCGAGAATGGCCAGTATACAGGGCCGAAGATCCAAGCAACTGATATCCCTGCCCCTTTATTGAAGACCGTACATCTGTCTGAGATTACGGAGCATGATCTGCAAATTGAACTGGGTGAAACAGAACGACACTGCCACATTATCGGCATTAATCCGAATAGTCTAATCACGACACATCTTATTGAGGAAGTAGACGTAGCGAATGGGTACTTCTGCCCTTCTACCAAGAAGGATCAATTGAAGATCGCCGTGTTCGAGCGACATCACCATACTGGCTGTGTTGGACTAGGCATTGTGAAGGGATTTGGCATACAATCCGGAGCGATTGCCTCTACCGTAGCACATGATTCGCACAATTTAGTTGTAGCCGGAAGCAACGATCAGGATATGCTGACAGCTGTTCAGGCGCTGCGTGACTTAAAGGGCGGCTTGGTTGTAGTAAGCCAGGGCGAAGTCCTCGCTTCGATCGAGCTTCCGCTGGCAGGATTGATGGCGAAGGGTGAATATACGGAGGTACTTGATCGTATGGAACGTCTCAATGATGCATTGGCACACATTGGCGCTTCACAGGAGTTCAATCCTTTTGTCACCTTGTCATTCCTCTGCTTGCCGGTTATTCCGGAACTGAAGCTGACCGATATGGGCTTGTTCGATTTTGCTAGCTTTACGCATATTCCAGTGTCCGCTCATTCATAAATCAATCTGATATTACCATCCCATTCCCACACGTTTTCGACCTGCAAATAAGAGAATGGATGCTGCTCTATCACATAAGGAGGAGCAATATGTTGCGAAGAAAGTTGATCGCTGAAATCGCGGATCGAATCGTAGATTTGAGATTAGACCATCCGATTCGTGTGGGGATTAGTGGAATCACTGCATCTGGGAAGACAACACTTGCAAATGAGCTAGCTGAGGAACTTCAATGTAGGCAAAGTCGCGTGATTAGAGCTAGTATTGATCACTTTCATCATCCAAGGCAAATTCGCTACAGACAAGGCAAGGATTCTGCAACCGGATATTACGAGGATGCTCATGATTATGAGTCATTCAAACAAAAGCTTCTCGTTCCCCTCGGGCCCAATGGTAGCCTGTATTACCAGACGATCTCATTGGATCTAGCTCAGGATGTATATGTGAATCCAGAATTGCAATTAGCAGCCAAGGATTTGATTGTAATCATCGATGGAACCTTCTTACTGAAAAAGGAGCTGCGGACGCTCTTCGATTTCAAAGTGTTTGTAGATACGGATTATGCAATTGCTAGAAATAGAGGGGCACTGCGGGAGGCACTTGCTTTCGGAAGTTATGAGAAGGCGGAAGCTGTGTTTGTGAATCGATATCATGCAGCATCCCAGCTGTATATTGAGGAACACGCTCCACAACTGTGCGCAGATGTCATTGTGAACAATAACGATACTTGCAATCCATACATTGTTGCATGAACGATGAGGGCGGCCTTCCTGCTGCAGGATTAGCCGCCCTTGACGTTTTATGTATGAAGTTCGTAATAGATCTCTTCTGCCTGCTGGAAATCAACATTATTTTTATCTAAATCGGCAAATTTATGAGCGATCACGAACCCGCATTGCTCAACGATGCTGTCGAATTCATTCGGTTGATACAGTCTCAAATGAAAATCCTCGTATTCGGTACGTACAGATCTATTATCGATATACAACTCATAGGAAATCATCGAGTATAAAATTTGTTGGTCCGTATCGTAAGCATTCTTGCTTCGCAGTGCTACTTCTACGGAGTCCTTCCCTACCCTCCTGCCTTCCTCGAACGCTGCCAAATCGAATTGCTGTTGATTAATGCTAGTTTGTCCAATTCCACGATAAGGAAGGTCGGATTCAACACTTAACACGATGCGACCTGTCGGAGTTAGACAATTCTTCATAACTTGGAGAGCCTTGATTACCTCGTCCCGATCCGTTAATAAGGAAAATGATCCAGCTGCAATAAAGATTAAATCATACTTCGCAATCGACGTATCAAAGTTGTTGAAATCACATATATCAATATGTGTACTGAAGCCTAATGATGTGAGCTTCTCTATACATCTATGTATCATATCCGCAGACAAATCGAATCCATCGATCTGATAACCTTGTTCAAGAAATGGGACTAGAAACCGACCTGATCCGCACATAGGCTCTAATATTCTCATTGTCTTAT
The DNA here is from genome assembly GCF_001680695.1 of Paenibacillus sp. KS1. NCBI lineage: Bacteria > Bacillati > Bacillota > Bacilli > Caryophanales > Paenibacillaceae > Paenibacillus > Paenibacillus sp. KS1. The sequence continues at coordinate 34,059 of NZ_MAIS01000027.1, forward strand.
CGGCATAAGACATCCAGAAGTCCATTTGTTCCTTCGGTGCCTCTGGCTTATCCAAATCGTAAAATAAGGAGCATAACTCTCCATAATATTGCTTCTCCATACTCTATTCCCCCTGAGCAATTGATTTTTGGACTGGGACATAAATATCCATGACGACATTGCTCTGTCCGTGGCAGCGTTCATCATAAAATTCAAAATCGAGCTTGGATTCATCGTATACATATTCACTGTTCGGGAACCATTCCTCGAAAATGTAGGTCCAGGTTGCTTGAACGGCCGCAGCTAGCGGATCTGCATCATAAGCTGCATCGCTTCCGAAATAATCGACTGGCGGTTTTGTGAAGACGGCATAATGTGCCTCAGGAACTTCGACAGTTATCATGTCGGGAGTAACCTTGCTATAATCTTTAACGATAACGCCAAATAAATAGACAATATTCCCTTCATCTGATGCGGGGATACAGATTCCTACCTCGCCGTGCTCCGGCGGAGTTAATTGCTCATACATCTTACTTTCCAAATTGTCTCCGATATACGTATCCCAATAGGCTGCGATGTCTTTCGTATACCCGTTCGCCAGATTCGTGTAAATGCCATAGCCAGCTACTTTGAATTCGGATTTTGTTACAAAAATAGGGTGCATTCTGTCTCCCTCCAAATGAATGTATAGATTGCTTGAATGCCATGCTTTGAACTTAGTAAGATAGACGGTCGGACTGTAGCCAAATTCTTTGCGGAAGGACTTGGAAAAACCGCTTGCTGTTTCGAACCCGTAATCTAGGGCAATATCAATAATTTTACGGTTCGTGAGCAGCGATCTCCTTGCCTGAATCAATCTTTTCTTACGCACAAAATCCATCAGAGGTATACCTTGGTGGACGCTGAATACTCTGCAAAAATGATATACCGAGTATCCGATATGCTCTGCAATTTCAATGGCAGTAAACTCTCTGGTTAGATTTGTTTCGATATACTCGATACTGCGCTGAATATCGTCCTTGTAATCCAATGCAAAATCTGTCCTTTCCTCTAGCAGTGGTTCGTTGTTACCTTTATTGTATCTGTTCTGTGGGATAGATGCTGTTCCAATCTTGCTAAAGGCTTGTATGTTTGCAAAAAAAGAAATGTCCTCAAGCTTGCGTATCATTGATACGACAAAACCTGAAGACATGTGAACGTCGAATTACAGTCAAGCGAACCGTGATGAAGAGCCTAAAACAATACAGGCAAGCTCGCAAGTGAACGCATTGAGTCCTTGTTATAGGTCAGATGCTCGGGATCAATTGCCAGGCGCAGATTAGGCAGTCGTCGCAGCAGTGTGCGGAAAGCAACCTGACCTTCCAATCGGGCCAATGGGGCGCCTAAGCAGTGATGAATTCCCTTGCCAAAGGTTAAGTGCTCATTCTCTTCACGCGTAATGTTCAGAGTACCGGGATTCGCAAACTTATGCGGATCAAAGTTGGCTCCGTTCAGCGTGATCACAATCATTTCGCCCTTACGAATCGTCTGACCGTGAAGCACTATATCTTCGCCCGCAATGCGGCTGCCAAGCAAGACTGGACCAGCGAAGCGCAATAATTCCTCCACTGCGGAAGGCACCAAAGAGGAATCGTTCTGGAGCAGACGCATCTGATCTGGGTGCTGAAGCAGAGCCAGCGTGCCGTTGGCGATCAGATTGAATGTCGTTTCATGTCCGGCGGAGATAAGCAGCCATATGGTCGATAGGAGCTCATTCTCGCTTAAATGATCACCTTCGTCATAGGCCTGAACGAGACTGCTGATTACATCGTTTCCAGGATTTTTGCGTTTCTCGGTTAGAAGTAATTGAATATATTGAATAAATTCATTCAGTGTGGCAACAACCGCCTCACTTTCCTTCGGATCCAGTGAGGCTTGCCCAAGTGTACGCGTCCATTCTCGGAATTGGCTTCGCTCAGCGACGGGAATGCCAAGCATTTCCGAAATGACGGTGATAGGAAGCGGATAGGCAAAATCCGATACAAGATCCATCTTTCCCTGCTCCTGCACAGCATCCAGCAATTCATCGGCAATCTGCTGAATACGGGGATGTAGCTCCTCAATCATGTTGGGGGTGAAGGCTCTGGATACCAGCCTGCGCAGCCTGGTATGATCGGGCGGATCAACAGTGAGCATATTCGGCATGTTGATCACCCATTCCATCAAGGCATTCACGGATGCGTTCTCCTCTATGGGTTGTTCCCTTGGTGTCAGCTTGCGGATGTCCTTGATAAAGCGCGGGTCTTTCAATATTGCAACAACATCATCGTGGCGAAATGCGAGCCATGCTTCCCCCATGCCAAAAAAATTATCAAGGCGGTACAGCGGTTCCTGCTGCTCATAAAATTTCGCATAAAATGAGACGACATCGTGCATTGGTTCCGTAGAGATAAAGTCGTCACTCGTTAATCTCTTCATATTTTCGCTCCTTTTCACATTCGCCGTTTCCATAATCATTGGGTCATGCATTCGTGTCAGTCGTGTCCGATGCAATTCCATGACGGATCATGCAGCAGAAGCTTTTCATCTCATCAAGCAAGACATCAAGGCATTCTTCCTCAATGTTATCAATATCCTTGAGCTCCTCAATAAACTTCCTTTGGAAATGCTCCAGCGTAATCTTGATTAGCTCAAAAGCTTGCTTGCGCTGAACGCCTTCTCGCAGCTGAACTTTTTCAAATAATCGTTCCCACTCTTGATACCTGAGGGCAATTGCGTGCCCATACTTCAGCTCAATGTCTTCTTTCAGTTCATCAGGCATCAAATAGAAAGCCTCGTACACCAATTTGTATTCATTCGCGTGTTTACGAAAGTAATTGAGTTTTAAGCGGCTGATCGTATCTATAGCCTCAAAAAAATCCTCGTTATCGAGTATGTAGTCCGCTCGAATTTTGCTTGATAACTTTTCAATGCAATGATTCAATAAGCTGAAATAAAGCTTCTTCTTGCTGGTGAAATGATGAAATATTAAAGCCTTCGATGTGCCGGCTGCTTCAGCCAGCATCCCGGTCGAAGTGTTTTTATAACCATTGCTCGCGAATACGGATATGCAGGCCCTCAACACTTTTTCTCTTTCGTAGAGCCTTACAGGCAAAGCTTCTCCTCCTTCACTTTTTACTAACCTTTCGGTCAGTATCGATCATATGATGAAACGATCCAAATATGCCGCCCTCATCCTTTTTCATTATGAAATTAATCTCAAGACAAAAAGAGTTCAAGCCAATCCCCTCTAGGGAGACTGGCTTGAACATCTAAACATAAAATACGAATATAAAACACCCGATTACTTCGTTATTATTTTAGCAGAAATAGTATTACATGATTGTATCTCGATATCGATATAAAAGCTTAACCCGATTGATCATTTTTTAGTTCTAGATGCAGCAATGGAAAAGGTCGACCTGTTCCGTCGAGAGCTGAACGCCCTATCTGTGCGTACGAAGCCATATGTCTACTAATCGTTCATGGTATTTCGCATCATACGCGACAATTGGGTACCTCATTATCGACTCTCCCATGTATGGCTCGCTACCTGGCCTGATCATCTGCATACCGGCCAGAACGACCATTTATTCAAAAAAATTCACTTGGATACTGCACAACCCCGGAAGCGTGATCCAGAGCGTGCTCTTGCAGCTCCAATGCCATAAACACCTCGTCAGGCACTTCAAAAGGTGGTTGTATCCCCCATATTGAGGCTTTCTTGAAGCCGAACTTTGGATAATACTGAGGATGACCCAATACGATCACAGAACTGTATCCCAACTGTACAGCTAGCTGCAGTGCTTCACGGATCAGCTTCTTTCCAATTCCGAGAGCTTGGTATTCCGGTAACACGGATACGGGAGCCAAGGCGAGTGAATCTACGGTGTGCTGATCTCCACGAATTGTTATTCGAGATAACAGGATGTGACCGACGATACGATCACTGAGAACAGCGACTAAGGATAACTCCGGAATGAATGCGTCGGATTGCCGGACACGGGATACTAATTCATGTTCCTTTTGATCACTGAATTCCAATGCGTCGAATGCCTGTTTCACAACGGATTCAGTCACTTGGTAGTCTGCTTGTGTTTCTTTTCGAATGATGATGTTCATGTTTTCTCCTTCTTGATATATCATAATGTTTTCTTATTCATGAAATCAAACGTATCGTTGCCGCATGAGTCGCAGCCTCGGTGCTTGAGCTGCTCTATCGTTGCGATCTCACATTGGCTGCCAACCGGGATCTTGTTCCCACACTGTTTACATTTGTACGTACGCATCGTCTGCCTCACTTCACCTGTGTATAATGCATCCTCAAATGTCCCTGAGCAATCCGGTATGGTACGTTCGGTCGTCTTGAGAATGATCATCTGGCTTCGATTCGCGATAATTTCTGCTCCTTCGTATTCATTGAATCGCGGCAATGTTGCACTCATCGTCAGCCCCATTCTCAGGAACTCACGCTGCATCGTGAACATGTAATCAGGTGACTTGTGTGCGAAGGATAAGAAAATCGGCAAGCCTTTTCTCTTCCGCAGTGCGCTAATACCTCGAGATACGAAGAGGCTCATCCCCTGCAGCGTATACGGGGGATCTGTGAAGAAACAATCGAACTTCCCATGCAAGTTTGCCGGCAGTGGTTCTCTCAAATCGTGATAGATGCATTGAATCGGCAATCGTTTTTGCTGTGCCACATCATGAATGTAATGTAAAAATCGCTCATCCATGTCAACGACATGCACTGCTGTTTTAGAATGTCTCCCATTAGGGAATAGAGCTTGAAGCAGCAGTCCGATTGACACGCTAACCAAATCGTCGTCTCCTACACACATAATCTGTTTTCCAATTAAGAATTGCTGCCTCAAACAAAGCACTGCTCTGCGTAAGCTAGTCTCCGGTGTACATTTGGATTGATCGATTCGAGTATCGGCCTGTGGACGATGGTTCATGATTTCCCGCAAATCGGCTAATACATGATCCAGATCGGGATGAATCCCATTTTCGAGAGACATCAGCTCTTGATATAGGTTTCTTTGGATTCCACGATACCCCCATTGTTCCTCAACCCATGCTTTCCCTTTCACGGTACAGCGTGCTCCTTTATCCTGAACAATGACCCCGACCTTGATAAGTTCCCGTTTAACGGCAGCAGCAGTTGGTATCGGAATAAGAGCTTTCCGGGCCAATTCTTTGGTAGAGATTCCAGGGTTCAAATAACATTCCATCAAGAGCTGCTCGATGACAGTAATCCCTTCTTCCAAGCGTACGCCTTCATTTGCGATGTCGATAAAATTGTGCATTGCGTTAATCCTCCTTTGTGGTGGAATGACGCTCATTCATGGCACACAAAAAAGGCGCAGAATGAACAAACGTCATTCTACGCCCTTCTTGATTGATACCTAAATAAGCCCCCAAATAAAGCAAAAATCCGTGCTTCAAGAAGCACGGATGCGGGTTCAATAAATAGGCATACTTATGACCTAAGGCAAGTATGATATCCGTTGTTCTTAACTAATTCCGAGGGTACGCAAAGCCACAGCAAATAAATACTGCTAAGCAGCAACACTTCTCACTGGCATTACATATTCCTCACTATGGAATTTGATTAGTTAAGAACGACCGCCAACATCAACATCTCTCCCTAGAAAATTATGCAATCATCGTACCATCATGTGAATGCGCATGTCAAGTTACTGCTTATACTGTCTATTACGTGCCGCAATAAGTTCGGTAAGGACGGGAAGGCGTAGGCGGCAATTCGCAGTATTCTTCCTGATCAGCAGCGTATGCGAATGGATTCGCGAGAACATCCAGCAGACGCTTCATCACACTGTAATCCCCTTCTTGCGACGCTGCATCCAATGCTTCTTCAACTCGATGATTGCGCGGAATGACGGCAGGATTGCTGCTGCGCATAAGCTGAAGTGACTGTTCCTTGGATTGCGGTTGTTTGGCTAGTCTTGCTTGCCATTGCTCATGCCATTGTCCATACTCGGTGCTAGCGAATAAAGATGACTCTCTCTCGCCCGTATTGAGGGTCAATGCACGGAACGTATTGGTATAATCAGCATGATGCTTCTGCATCAGATTCAGCAGGTCGTTAATCAAGGCTTCATCTTGCTCTTCTTCATTGAAAATGCCTAACTTTGCTCTCATTCCAGCCAGCCAGTGACTATGATACAGCTCAAAGTATTCATTCAGGGCATCCTCGGCCAATTCCACGGCCTTCAACTCGTTGTCATGCAGCAGCGGCAAGATAGATTCCGCGAACCGGGCAAGGTTCCACCCGCCAATATTCGGCTGATTGCCATATGCATAGCGTCCTTCTCGATCAATGGAACTAAAGACGGTATCTGGATTGTACGCATCCATGAAGGCGCAAGGGCCATAATCAATCGTTTCACCGCTAATAGCCATATTGTCCGTATTCATGACTCCGTGAATGAATCCGACAAGCTGCCATTTAGCGATAAGCGATGCCTGACGCTTTATAACCTCTTTGAGCAGGATCAAATATCGGTTGTCACTGTTGTCTGCTGCTCCTGGGAAGTGCCTGTTCAGCGTGTAATCAGCCAAAGTATGCAAATCCTCGGCACCGCACCAATTGGATACGTATTGGAATGTCCCGACTCGTATATGACTCGCAGCGATACGAGTGAGTATCGCGCCCGGCAGCTCTGATTCACGTATGACTCCTTGACCGGTGGATACTACCGCTAAGCTGCGTGTCGTTGGAATGCCTAGACCGTACATCGCTTCGCTAATGATGTATTCTCGCAGCATCGGCCCGAGGGCAGCTCGACCATCGCCGCCTCGTGAATATGGGGTTCTGCCGGGGCCTTTAAGCTGAATGTCGAATCGTTCATCCGTAGGCGTAATATGTTCGCCAAGCAGAATTGCTCTTCCGTCCCCAAGCATATTGAAATACCCGAATTGATGTCCAGCATAAGCCTGAGCGAGCGGCAACGCCCCTTCTGGAATCGTATTGCCAGCAAGCGTTGCTACGCCATACTCGCTTCTTAATGCTTCTGCACTCAATCCTAGGGAGGCTGCGAGCGATTCATTCAAAACACGAAGTTCCGGCGCTCGTACAGGAGTTGGATTCAGCTTGGAAAAAAATGAATGTGGAAGACGGGAGTAACTGTTGTCGAAGTTCCATCCTGCGTCTAAATTAGAAGGTTTCTCGTCCATTGTATCTCCTTTTCATTCCTGCTATTTCGTATGTATCGTGCTGTTAGGGTTTGCTAACGTATATTTATTATACCTGTTCAGGTAAGCATGCGGCCAAGGTAAAGATAGATAAATCATCTAAATTACGCATTACCCTTCTCTATTCTTCTATTGACGGTGATAAGTTCTGTATAAATTAGCTTGCGAATAACTGAAGAATCTCATCAATAGTGGGAGCAAGCTGGCGATTGCCATTCTTGATTGCAGTGAAAGTAGGCACTGCCTGCTTCAATAAGTCATAGCTATAGTAATAATAACTAAAGAACGGTATTGGATCATATCCAGGCGGCTCCCCTTCCTCCCACTGTTCCTCATCCTCTTCCTCGCTCTCCGGCCATAAGTACTTTTCTTCTAGTAAGTCTTCCATCTTGTCAACCGCTTGCCCCGCCTCCATGTCTTGAAAGGCTAATGCGGAGGCAACAGCCGCGTAAGGCCTCATTTCGTTTTCCGTAATTTGTTCTGGTTGGCGAGCTCGATCCGCCAGCTTCTGCAGCAACACAAGCAGTACCCATGGCGTTACCTGCCACAATGTCCCCTGATGCTCGATTAAATTAGCCAATTCATGATATTTTCCTTCTTCAATCAGATGAGGTATATCCGTTCCCCTTCCATAGGCGGTTGTCATTCGGTGCCATGGAATGCTGTCTAATGAGGCGAGTCTATTCATTGCATAATCTCCTATCAAGTGCATGTATTTCCCTCGATATCCCCTTGGTTCACCTTCTCCACGGTGCTTCACTTCTCTTGGTTGTGCAAGTATTCTCGATATAACCATAGCGCTTCATCCAATTGATCTTCGCCTTCTAATAATACCATCACTGCATACGAGATCATGTCTACCCATTCGTCCATTTTTCGAACCTGTTCTTGGGAAAGCAGGCCATTGCTCTGCAGCATACCGTCAGGATATAAAGCCCATGCTCGGGATAGCTGGCAGATGCTCCAGAAGCACGATATCAAGATTCTGTTTACTTGCGGCTTCGCGAACTCATCGGCCAGAACTTCAATGATCTTCATCAGCTCGTGGAAATTATCTTCAATTAATTCACCGCGAAAAGGTCTCAGCATGCCCAAAAATCCATTCGACATTTTTTCGTGTTCGAAATCGTCATAATGGAAAGCATGGCATTTAAGAAGAAATAGCGCCTCGTCTTTCGTCATCTCATCTCCTCCTTTCTGAAAAAAGTTAGGTTCAATAGAAGCACTGTTACTACCTACAAAGAGTTTTCTCCCGTTATCTTACAGTTCTCGATAACCAGCCATAAATTGATCTCGTCGTAGTCTACGACGAACCCTTCTATACAGTAGCTTGGATATAAATATTGTGCAGGCGTTTGTTCTCTTAGTTTATTATAATCTGTTACGGCATAAGCATTATCGCTAAATCGAATAATTGCTCCTTGCGGATAAAACATCGCAATTTCCCCGCTTACCGGACTCCCCGGGGGATACTGCTTCTTCGTTATCTTCCATGCCGCTAGGTTAGGCTCAATCGCTTGCTGCCACTCGATTTCAAATTGTTCCTTCGTAATGATACGATCACCCGCCTCAATAACTACTTCTTGATCGCACAACACAAAATCGGGCGCAGTGGAGACCTCGCTATGTAAATTACCATGTTTGCTTATTTGTCGATAAGCTGTTCCGTTCTCGTCAATCTCAAAATAGTACATTTCGTCTTCCTCGACCCCGGCAGCTTCAATATATATCATCGATATCCCCCCTGCTAGTCTGCGATACTGGAATGTCTTCCGTACTTTCCACCTCCAATCAAGTATATAAAGCCTGTTCTTGCAACACAATCACACGAATGACCTAGTTGAACTGTCCAAATGGTAAAGGACGCCCATCTAGGGCGCCCTTGTCCTGCAACTCGTTTACAACTTGTTTTGGTTCATTAGGCTTTCCTTCCTGCCCATACATCCTTCACATATCTTCCGTCGGCCCCTAGCTGCTCCAGCCATCTATTTGCTTTCGTCTCGCTAACACCATGAACGTCTTGATACATCTGCTTAAGTGTTGCCTCCACATCTGGTGACATAGCGCTCCCGTCTCCGCACACATAGAACTGTCCCCCTTGATCAAGGAGACCGATTACTTCTTGCTGACGCTGCTTGATCAGGTGCTGGACATAGGTTTTTGGTTGACCCTCGATACGAGAGAATGCGGTGTGTACCGTAACAATCCCCTCTTGTTGATAATGCTCCAGTTCTTCTTCATAGATGTGATCCGTCGCATCTCGACAGCCGAAATAAAGATATGCGCTGCCGAGCGGAATCCCTTGCTCCTTCATGGCTTGCCGAGCTTGAAGAAATCCACGGAATGGCGCAATTCCTACCCCCGGGCCTACCATAATAATAGGTGTGCTTGGATCCTCTGGCAGCCGGAAATTGGACTGCGGTGGCTGAATAAACATCCTGATGGATTCGCCTGGTTGTCTGTCGGCAAGATAGTTAGAAGCAACTCCTCGATATTCATGTCGTCCATCCCAAGCCGGACTCTGTACGACCCCTACCGTGAGACTAATCTGATTCGGCTGTACATGTGGAGAGCTGGATATCGAATAGTATCGTATTTTTAGTGGCGGGAGCAGCCCTAGAAAGCGCTCGAATGTCATTGAGCAAGCTTCATATTTCTCTAGTAAATCTAACATTGATACGCGCTTCTCAAGGATGTTCCGTCTAAAGGCCTCTGCCTCAAGCAGCGCTTCTAATTCAATTCGATGCGGAGGACATACCGTCAATGCGGCAAGCTCGCGAATTTGCGCTCGGCTGGCAGGCTCCTGAAGTTCGACGCTCCGGCTTAGAAGATCATGTATCAACACAGGTCGATGTAACGGCAAATGGGAAGAACGGTTCTCTATTGTTCGCAACACCACGTGATCGCTTCCATTTAAGTCAAATCTGTTTATTACCCGTTCGACTAGATTATCCGAATTGATAGGGAACACACCTAAATGATCCCCTTCAAGATAAGACACTCCTTCAGGTAGTTCAATCTCGATATGACGTGTACTACGCCCGTTTCCGCCCCTTTGCAGCTCGTGATTGTCTATGACCGTTGCACAATGGACATGGTATGATTCGGCAAACGGTGATTCAACCGATATGTTTACAACCTCTACAGTTAACGAAGAAGCTGTCGATTCCTCTGTTCCATCAATTCCATCAAATTCTAATTCCAGTGAACGCATAACTGCTGGCCACAGCATAGCGCGCCACTCCTCCACTTCGGTGTCGAAGTCACCGCTGGCATCGCCATGGCCGACAGGCAGCAGTCGAGTTGCTCCTTTAGCCGCGAGTTGTTCATCCATGAACATGGGAATGCTCTGATAGGTACTAGGCCAGTTATGATCGCCGCAACCGAAGACGCAATAGCGAATTCCTGTCAATGCTTCCGGCCCCACTTCCTTCAGCCACTTCATGAAGCGTCGTGCATTGCTGGGCGGTTGACCGTTATATGATGCTGTTATGATATAGGTGATGCCTTCCTTGGGAAGACCATCTGCATAATCGTTAAGGGGTGCGACTTTACTTAGGAAGCCTAATTGATTGCCCTTCTCCGCCAGTTCGCGGGCAATGCCCTCTGCTGTGCCAAGATTGGAGCCGTATAATACGAGGAGCGGCGTATGGTGAAGGGATCGTTGTTGAAGCTCTCGGCTTAAGGCTGCTCCTTCATTAGACGGGTCACGATTTTCAATGTGAATGGCTGCGGCTCCGATTTTAGTGCGTCGCGGACGGACTTGCATGGTAAACCCTTCGGGCTTGATGGTCAGCGACTCCATAAGCTTCAATTGATAATTGGTGTGATCGATGAGTTCGAAATGTTTCAAGATTAAACCAAGCATTAGTGTCGCCTCTTGAAGAGCAAATTGCTGACCGATACAAGCGCGTTGACCGATTCCGAAAGGCTTATAAGCATCATGAGGGATTTGGCTTGGATCCTCGAATCGCTCTGGACGAAATTCGTTCGCATCAGATCCCCATACTGCAGCATCTCGGTGCAATTGAGGAAGCAGTAGGAGCAAGCGATCTCCCTTCTTCATCTCATATCGATCCGCCAGCAGCGTATCTTGCTTCACAAGCAAGTTGAACGCGGGTGCTGTCGGCCATAATCGCAGCGATTCATCGAGAATCATGCGAATGTATTTCAAATCCTTGATCTGTGTGTAGGTGGGAACGGGATCTTTCAATACACGATCTACTTCCTCATAGCCTTTTTGCAGCTTGTCGCGATTGTTCAGCAGAAAATACAGGGCGAATGACAATAATCCGCTTGTTGTCTCATGTCCGGCTACTAAGAACGTAATAATTTGATACCGAATGTTGGCGTCGTCCAGAGCTTCACCTGTGTCGGGATCCTTGCCTTGCAGCATGTAAGCTAACAAGTCATCTGCCTCATCGTGTCCGTGCGCTTTGCGTTCAGCGATAATCTTATCAACTAATGTGAACATGACATCAATGTCCTGCTGGAATTGCCGCCGGGTTTTGACCATAAGCTTATCCTGAATGCCAAGTCGCTGCGCTTGATTCAAGGATTCATCCAATGCCCGAACCATACTTGTTACAAATGGGTGGGGTTGATCACGGTAGAAGCTGTTAAAGCGGTAATTAAAGCCGCATAGCCCGATCGTATCCATCGCCAGTCTTGTCATATCCTCCGGCACCTCGATATGATCATCCGGATTTAGGCGCGACCACTTCTGGATTAACTGCATGGCGAGATCCAGCATCTTGTCAAAATAGCCCCGCATTGCTGTGCGGCTGAAGCTCGGGAGCAAAATATTATGGGCCTTCTTCCAGTTCGGCTCCTCCGTCTCAGAAGTAAATAAACCATCCCCTGCAAATGCTCGCACATTGTGTAATACGGTTTTATCTACGATTTTGCCGAAGCGAGCAGTGTCGCTAAATTCCTTGGCCAACTCGTAGCCAGAGACGACATGAAGCGTTCCAAATGGCAGCTTCATGCGGTAGATTTCACCGTATTCATCAGCAAGATTCATGAAAGACAAGATGGGGGTATTCGGATTCAGTTGAGGAATGTTGCCGAGAGGGCCGTAGGTTTTGGGTTGTGGAATCGCAATAGACATATGATATTGCCTCCTCTATATGGAATACAGATTCGTTCGTAAGAGGTAGCTCATGGATGTCAGTGTTACATTGCAGCAATAAACGATTGAAGTCAACAGTCGACAGGTAGGAATGAATATTCATTCCGTGTTGCAGAAGGGAACACAATCGAGTTAATGAGCTCGGATTGCATTCCAGCAGCATTCCTCCACTCCTACGAGGAGTTCGTGCGTTTCTTCGAGCACTTCTGCCCGGATTGTTTCGAACAATTTGACAAGCGCCCCGTAGAAGATAGAGATTAACGCATTTGGCGGCAATGGAGAGATAACGTTCTGCTGCTGGCCGTTGAATAAGAAGTGGCGAATAAAATCCATGCCTATTTCAAATGTTTTGAGGCTTTTCTCGTCCAATAATCGAGGATTCAAGTGAGAGTCAATGAACGAGAAGGCTTCCCTGTTCTCTTTCGCGAAATGGATGGTCTGAACAAAAATGTGATGAAATTGTTCGCGGACGGTTGCAGAATCAGGAAAGCCTTGTTTAACGGCACGGAAGAACTGCTCGGTGCATTCTTGAAACAAAGAATTCAGCAGCTCCTCCTTGTTCTCAAAGTAACGATAGATGGTGCCTGCGCCAACCTTGGCTCGTTCAGCGATCATCGGTACGGTAGTCGCGTCGAAACCGCGGTCAGTAAATAAATGCAATGCTGCGAGTAAAATATCGTCTCTTTTGTTCGTGGTCACTAGCTATCACCCTTTTCGCGGAATGAACGTTCATTCCCTTACATAATATCCCACCAAAAAGGGCGGTTCAAGATCAAATTGTGGCGGATCGGTGTCTAGCGATCACTTGAATCACATGAGCTAATCCGGTATGGCCCTTTCCTTCCACTCGGTTCTGTTCCCCATAATAGAAGTGCAGAACCTCAAGCTCCTTGCACCAAGCTAGCATCTCAGCGGGGTCATATAGCATGTCAATATCCGGAGGGCCGCCTGTTCCATAACGCAGCTGCGACTTCGAATATACTTCAAGCATAATGATGCCCCCTGGCTTCACGGCCTGCTTCAGCTTATTCACAATTAAGCCTTGATCACGTTGGTGAAAGTGGCCGAAAACCATAATTGCAGCATCGTATTCTTGTTTCGCTACATTATCAGTAAGGAGATTCGCCTGCTTGGTTTGCACTCGTACATTGTACTTGTGAGCCAGCTTCTCCGTTTTGTTGAGACCGTTCTCGGAGTAATCAATCGCTGTCACTTGATGTCCAGCACGAGCTAAATAGACGGCATTTCTGCCCTCCCCCTCCGCAAAAGCAATGATAGTCCGGCAATTGTCCAGTCGGTGTGCTTGTTCTCGGATAAATGCATTCGGCTCTTCCCCGTAGTAATATTCTGCTGAACCGTAACGCTCATTCCATGCAATATTCATGTGTTACTCCTCCAATAAAGGTTTGAATGACTACCAAAGTGATATCGTCCTAACTCGTCTCCCCCTGTTCGAATTCCTCCTCAGTCAATTCTCGATTAATATGCATTGCGATTCGACTGCCGTCTGCTGCAGCGAATACAACTTGGGAGGGAGAAAAGGAAGCCGCATCCCCTGCTGCGTAGACACCCGCTCTCGTAGTTCTCCCTGAATCATCTGTCTTAATCCCACAAGCAGCGGTCAATTCACAGCCCAACTGCTCAGCAAAAGGTGCACTTTGCCCAAACTTGGGAGTGACGAAGCCTCCTGATCTCGCAAGCTCTGTTCCATCAGTGAATCGGACTTGTTGGAGCATGCCATTATGTCCGATAAAAGCGGCTATCGGTTGTTCCATGACCTTTACCCTTTTGGATTGAAGCTGCATCTTCTGCTCGTGTGTAAGGGTTGAGTGCCCGTTCGTACATACGACCAAATCATTGCTCCATTGATAGAGCAACTTGGCGGTGTGAAATCCAGCAGCATGTTCAGACACGACCACAAGTGGTTGATCACGCAATTCCCAGCCATCGCAGTATACGCAGTTGAACAAGCTTTTTCCGTATAGCGGAGTGAATCCTTCTATTTCCGGGAATATCTCCTTGACCCCTGTCGCAAGTATCAATTTCTTCGCTTGAATGCACTGCCCCAATGTATCGTGTACGTGAAAGACACCATCCACTTTGGCAACTGTCGTAACTTCAACATGCATCAGACGAATGGATGGATAGCGCCCCAGCTCTTCGTGCGCGATGCGCCGGAATTCTGGAATCGTAACCCCGTCCCTCGTAATAAAACCATGAGATGCATATGTCACCGCATTTCTAGGGCGATTGTGGTCGAACAAGACAATGCTTCTTCTTGCTCTTCCTAGGACGAGAGCAGCATTCAATCCTGCGGGTCCTCCCCCAATGATGGCGCAATCGTAAATCATAATACTCATCTCCTTATTAAATAGGATATTACAGACTGATAATATCTATGATAACATATTCTTCACCGATTTATGAAGCAAGTATTACTCGCGTTATCGTAAAAAATACAGAAAGAACCCTCCTGACTTGGAGAGTTCTTCTTATAAGTGGTACCTGTGCTCATTATGCCTGATTGCTGCATTAACGTGTACTTGTTTATAACTAAGCGAATACCTTCTCAAGCTCACTGCACCACTTTGTCCAGCCATACTTAGCGCCTGCGAGTGCTTGTTCATTGGAGATTCCGGTTTGTTCGAGATGAAGGTTAACGCTTCCGTTCCCTAAGTCTTGCAGTGTCCACGTGATCGTGTGCTTCTCCCCGCTTTCCCATGTATAGGACAGCTTGTTGGGTTCGTCTACAATCAGTACTTCTCCATCAATAATTCCATTCCACCATTCGTTCGGCTGCGTGCGGAACTGAAAATGGTGTCCAACGACGGCTTTAAAATCATTTTCCATTGCCTCACCAGTGTGGATGTTGTGAACCCACTTGGCAAGCTTGCTGGAATCGGTTAATGCGGACCACAACTTCTCAATTGTAGTCTTGTATTGAAAATCCAGTGTTAATGTTACACTCATTCTTCTTCCTCCTCTAATAAATGTTGCAAGCGCAACATATTCAAACCCCAGAACTTGCTGTAGAAAGCCACCCAGTCTTGGACTTCTCTCAGTGGTACGGCATTCAGCCTAAATCGTGTCTCTCGGCCGACTTTGCGGTCATATACCAGTCCGGCTTCTTTAAGAATTGTCAAATGCTTGGATACCGCTGTACGTCCCATTTGAAATTGTGCCGTTAATTCATGAAGCGGTATCTCCTCTTTCTCTGCTAACAAACGAATGAGTCTCCGCCTAGTTGGATCTGCAATCGCGTCAAACACATCCCGCAACTGATTATTCTCACCCACAACAACCTCTCCAATATCTTACATTCTTTAGTAGAAATCTGTTGGTGATATGAGGGATCAGCTATGACTACTTCTATCACCTCCTTAGAGTTTACGGCTATTTTGACACAGTGTCCATGAGGCGATGTTCAGTGCTGCATAGGAAAGCGGGAGGATCGCATAAAAACCGTAATCACCATAATCATTAGCAAACGCATGAGAGAGCTGCACCAGTCAAGACAAAGAATAATTCAGGTGAAACATAATCAGGTTTGCAAATTTCGCTATGACTGTCTTTAAAAGAGACACCTTTTGGTGTCGGTTTGATTATAAGACACCAAAAGGTGTCCTGTCAACGATTGATTTTCATGCGTCCAATCCAACCCCTATTGTTTGTAATGCCATGCATATAAATAAAAAAACCCGCGCAATGCGCGGATCTCACATGAAGGTATGTTCTTGTCCACCTACGATTATCGTCAAATAATCTAATCTTTTAATCCCTTTCCATCAAGAATTTGCTGTGTATATTTCTCTACCCTTGATGTTCGCGTTTTGGATTGTTTGGGTTCTGAGAAATAATACAGGTATTGTCGTTGACGCCCTGGCGTTAATGCCTCGAATGCTTCTTTCAAGGCAGGGCTTTCATCGAGTTTAACTTGAAATTCTTCAGGAACTGTGTACTCTGCCGTTTGCTTAAAGTTCACTTCCAACCCCGCTTTTTCAACTTCAATGGCCTCCTTGATATAGGCCTTCAAGATGTCTTCCATCTCAACGATTTCTTGAACATTGGTGAACCGAATCTGACGTGCTGCCTGTACATTCTCTGTCTGTTGGATGAGGATCCCGTTTGGATCTTTTAACAGGGCCCCTTTATGAAACAGAAGTGCGCAGTACTCTTTAAACCCATGTATTAAAACGATGTTTTTGTTCTCATAGGTGTAGCATGGGTGCATCCACTTATAATCTTCGGTCAGCTCGCAGTCAAGAACGATATGTCTAAGCTTCTCATATTCTTCTTTCCACGTTTTCGCTTTCCGTATAAATTCATCGACCTTCGGATTCAATTGACGATTTGACATCAGGACATACCCCTCTTCACTTTACTTTCAGCGGACAGTTCAACTTCATTGAGATTTCTTCTGTCCCCCTGCATGAACACTTCATATTTATTTGTAGTTTGGAACATTCGACATTTCGAGATACACATATTAACAACAACATTAGGTACTAGACGAAATGATCTCCATTTCAGTAGATTACGAATGCGATTTCTTATGGAGTTGTTGAGCGATATCGATTAATTTCTTATTCTTCAGATGATTCTCCATCTTCTCTTCCGCTTCCTTCATCACCGCTTGAATCAGACATTCTTCGCCGTGGACGAAATTACATTCGAATAACGAGGTCGAGCCTTCGATAGCATGGATAATATCCAGAAATGTAATATCATCTCGATGACGAGTCAGGCGATATCCCCCATTGGCTCCCGAGATCGATTCAATCATGCCGGCCTTCACAAGTCTCGTTAATATTTTGGACAAGTACGTTGGGGACACGCCCTGGGATTCTGCCAACTGTTGTACGCCAACTGGCTTAACGGTAGATGCCTCAATCAGCATGAGCATAGTATGGAGCGCATAATTCGTTGCTTTTGTAAATTTCATGGACAACCCTTCTTAATCATAGATTTATGATATCGATAATATCCGCGAATGGCTAGCATGTCAATTAGGCTGCAAGGCATCGAACGATTCGGATTATACCCTAGAAGCGCTGATATTTCCTTTCTTCGTCATAAAGATCGATGTTTGTATTCCCTAGTCTGTATGTATGATTTCAATCACACACTGATTAAACACGGATTCCCAAGGAAATGAATAGACAAAGACAATCTATATAGGAGGTTCGCTACTATGCACAATGATTCCTCGTCCATTCAAGATCTCCCCCAATTTCCTGAATCATATTGGCGGGACTCCGCAACGATTCCCTCCTTCCCGAAACTTGCTAAACATACGGAAGCAGAAGTTGTAGTAGTTGGAGGCGGAATTTCCGGCATAACAACGGCCTACCTCTTGGCACGGGAAGGACTCCGCGTCGTGCTTGTTGAAGCAGGTCAGCTGCTGAATGGCACGACTGGTCATACGACGGCCAAAATAACAGCGCAGCATGACCTTATTTACGACGAGTTCATTCAGCATTTCGGTCAAGAACAGGCAAAGCTGTACTATCAAGCGAATATCGAGGCAAAGCAATTTATTAAGCATATGGTTCAGGAACATAAGATTCCATGCGATTATGAGGAACGGGACGCTTATATCTATACAAATTCGGATGAGTACCTGCCGAAGCTTCAAACGGAACTCGCTGCCTATGAGAAGCTCGGGATTGACGGTGAATTGGTCACTCAAATCGATCTGCCTATGCCGATCAAGGCGGCCCTCGTCATGCAGAATCAAGCCCAATTTCACCCGGTTAAGTATTTGGACAAGTTAGTTCAGCTGTTTGTGGAATTAGGCGGGCAGATCTATGAACATACCACTGTAGAAACCATCGATAAGGGTACGCTGCCGACCGTAATTACGCAAGATGGCTTCAAGTTAACCTGCAAGCATGCCGTTTCATGCTCCCACTTTCCTTGTTATGACGGGATGGGATTTTATTTTGCAAGAATGCATGCTGAACGCTCCTATGTTGTGGGCATCCCCAATAAGAATGTTCAGTTGTCAGGCATGTATATTAGCGCAGAGAACCCAAAACGCTCGATCCGTACAGCGGCATTGGATTCCGGTGAAAGCTTGTTACTCATTGGCGGCGAAGGTCATAAGACCGGACAGGGCATTTGCACCATTAAGCACTATGAAGCACTGCAAGCATACGCGAATGATGTATTTGGAGCAGCAGAAATATTGTATCGGTGGTCGGCTCAGGATTTAGTTACTTTGGATAAAATGCCGTATATCGGACAAATATCTTCTTCAGTACCGAATATTTACGTTGCAACCGGATACCGGAAATGGGGCATGACCAATGGCACGGCTGCTGCGCTCCTGTTGAGGGATATGATTATGGGCAGAGAGAATGCCTATCAGGAACTATATACACCGTCGCGCTTTCATATCGATCCTGATGTGAAAACATTTTTCGCTCAGAACGCGGATGTAGCCAAGCATCTCATTAGCGGCAAATTGGAGCGTGTTCACAACAAACCTGAGAATCTAACGAATGATGAAGGCGCTGTTGTATCGATTGACGGTAGAAGAGCTGGAGCTTATCGAGATGATCAGGGCATGCTTCATATCGTTGATACCACTTGTACACACATGGGTTGTGAGCTGGAATGGAATCACGGCGAACGAAGCTGGGATTGTCCTTGCCATGGGTCAAGGTTCTCCTATGAAGGCGATGTATTAGAGGGCCCGGCAGCCAAACCATTGACCAAAATACAAGAGTCCTGAATCTTGATGATTCAGGACTCCTGTCATGAATTTATATAATACTTGTTATGCACGACTATGTCTGAGGTCGTCGTTATTTTGTTATGAATGTCTGCTTTAATTCGTGTAGTCGTTGATCATCCATATATCACCATTCTCGTTAAACTCTATCGCAAATATACGCTCTCCATCTTTAACAAATTGAGCACTGCCGGGAGCCTTTGGATTTCTCTGCATTTCATATTCATGTAGATTATATCCGAGCAATTCAGCAACAAGAGGGAAAGCAGCTGTTTGTAATTGTTCATCCGTGATTTCAAGCTTTTTCTGCTTTTGGCTCGCGCTTGTTTTAGGATTGCTCGAATAGGTAGATAATGAAGAATCATAAATTTGACGAATCTTATAGGTTTTCGGATCGAAGCTGACACCGCCGTCAGAACCATAAGACAAATACACGGTATTGTAGCTGTCAGAGAAAAGTTTGGATGCAGCGGTAAGCTGATCAGCTTTTTTGCCGCGCAGTACAGCAAGCATGTATTGACCTTTTTTATTTTCATCATCCGAAATTTGGTCAGGACCTACATCATAGGACGTAGTGATTGTGTCATTCGAAAATCGCACTTCAACTCGATGATCGTTCTGATTATCTATCAATTTCGTTTGAACCGTATATTCATTCGTGTTTGGATCATTGAAAATGGTACGACTGATTTTAAAATATGGATTCCCTTTGTATCCACTGTCTTGCAGCGCTTGTGCAGCCTTCTTCAACAATTCAGAGCCGGCTGCTTCTGGCGTCAGATCCAACCCTAGTTGTACTCTCGATAGCTTGCCGGTGTCAGCGTTTACCCATATGTAACGCTGACCGGGGCCGTCATTTGGAGAGCTTTTGAATACAAGGAACAGATCCTTCGTGTCTTCTGTGGGCATGATCTCTTGGAGCGGAAGCGGCTTGCCCAACTGCTGCATGACATCACTAACCGTTTGCTTAACCGTATTGCGGATTTTTTCATTAACCTGATTAAATAATGGTTCATTTGCATACAGCTCAAGGATTTCGGATTTCTTCGGCTCTGGTTTATCCGCTGCCGCGTTCGTTAGGGCAATGCAGAAAAAAATGGAAATGATCGCGATTCCGAGAATGGTCCATTTATACGAACCTCGTTTGAACAAAGCAATCATGTTGATTCTCCTTTTAATGAGGGATTTGTCGGTTGAGAAGCTTGTCGCACTGACAGAACGAAAGCCGGTTGTCATATTCGCTTCCACCAGCTTGACAATGGTGTATCCATACTGTTTGACCTCATCTTCTTCCAAACAAGAAATGACGCGATCGTCACAAGACAGCTCCTGGTCTTCCCTCATTTTCCTGGATGCGTACCATAGTATCGGATTGAACCAGTTCAGGATAAGCAGGATGGTGAATAACCAGTTTGTCACAATATCCTTGCGTATGTAATGAACAAATTCATGAAGCAGAATATGTCTTAGTTCTTCATTGCGAAACTGCGCAAAATACTTGCCAGGCAGCAATATCTTCGGTCGTAATACCCCATACAGTGTAGGACTGCTCACTCCATTCGATATCAGCAGCGGCAGTGTTCTCTTTATCTTCAAATCCTCGCGACATTGCTGAAGTACACGCAAGCTGTCTTCATCTGATACGACATAGGATTCTCTCATCATCCTTCGCGAAAATTTACGGTTCGATACAAGCACATAGGCTGTCATTGCCAATACGCCAAGTAACCAGCTAAGTGACAATGCGGAGTGAATGAATGCAGGACTATCGTTAATCGTGACATCTGACCGCTCAGCGCCAGATATGCTCTTGTCCAGATTACGGCTGGATTCGTTTATTGCTGATGCACGTTCCGCCGATAATCTGCTCACTTTATCATCCATTGCCGAGAAAGAAAGAGTAACTGGTTTATCTGCAAATGAAAATAGATTATATAAGCTGAACGAGCTTTCAGGTACCCAAGGCAGCAGCATCCTGGCAAGCAGAACGAACCAGAGCATGTACTGCCATTTGATCGGGAGACGATCCTTCAATGCGGCCCTCACAAGCAAGATAAGGACAACAATGATTGATGCCATTAAGGAAGTCTTTGCAACCCAATCAAAAATAATAGTTAACCATGTTAATAAATTATTCATCTCTACGCTGCCCCTCGTCGAGTATTTTCTTCAGCTCCTCTACTTCTTCTGTGGATAGCTTCTCTTGCTTCAGGAAATTAACGAACATCGGCTTTAAGGCGCCTCCATATAGACGCTGCAAGAAGGAATTGCTCTCTGCCCTGACGCACTCTTCTTCACTGACTACAGGATAATATAGATAGGTTTTCCCTTCCTGTTCATAGCCGAGCGCATTTTTGTTGAGCAATCGATTAATTAACGATTTAATCGTAGCTGGCTTCCAGTCACTATTCTCACTTAACTTCTCGATTACATCGTTCGCTGACAGCTTATGGTTTGTCCCCCAGAATACCTTCATGACTTCCCATTCAGCATCCGAGATTCGCGGAATATCTGGCATATTTTCAACCTTCTTTCTATTGATTACATATGTAATTAACATCCTGAGGTATAGATTACACTCGTAATCGGTAATTGTCAAATTTTATTTATAACTGTGCCTCGTATTTTACTCTGTAATAGAGATCTTGCGATTAAATCATAGTAACGTAATATATATTATGTAAACCAATTGCTAGTTTCATTTGCAAATAAAAAGCCCAAGTATGCTGATCCATCATGGAACGACATACTTAGGCTATAAATATTAAATTGCTTCTGGCGTTGATTCTTCGAATTGACTATTATATAGATCCGCGTAGAAGCCTTTTTGTTCGATCAGTTGGTCGTGTGATCCTTGTTCAATTACGGTACCTTTGTTCATCACAAGGATCAGATCAGCATTGCGTATAGTCGATAAGCGATGGGCAATGACGAAGCTCGTTCTTCCCTTCATCAATTCGTTCATCGCGCGCTGGATATGAACCTCGGTACGTGTATCGACACTGCTCGTTGCTTCATCCAAGATAAGAATGGATGGATTCGCAAGAATCGCGCGCGCGATCGTAAGGAGCTGCTTCTGGCCTTGTGAAATGTTGGAGGCCTCTTCATTCAGAACCGTATCATATCCCTTCGGAAGCGTACGGATAAAATGATCAGCGTGCGCTGCCTTCGCTGCGCGTACAATCTCCGCTTCCGAAGCTCCTTCCCGGCCATACGCGATATTTTCACGAATGGTACCATTGAAGAGCCATGTATCCTGAAGCACCATACCGAACATCGACCGCAGACTGCTGCGTTCCATGTCGGTTATATCCACGCCATCGATCTTGATGGCGCCGCCATTAATTTCATAGAAGCGCATCAGCAGGTTAATAAGCGTCGTCTTCCCTGCTCCAGTAGGGCCTACAATCGCGATCATTTGTCCTGGTTTTACGTGGATGTTCATATCTGTAATGAGCAACTCGTCTTCCTTATATCCGAATTGTACATGCTCGAATTCCACTTGACCGACTGGATGTGCGATTTCAATTGGCTTCGCTGCTTCTGGAACCTCTTCTACCTCATCAAGCACCTCGAACACCCGCTCTGCCGATGCAATCGTTGATTGAATGACGTTCGCAATGTTGGCTGTCTGTGCAATTGGCTGCGTGAATTGACGAGCGTATTGAATGAATGCTTGAATATCACCGATCTCGATCGATTTCTTCGTTACGAGCAATCCGCCTACCACGCAGATAAGAACATATCCGATATTGCCGATGAAGTTCATTAGCGGCATAATCATGCCGGAAATAAATTGTGCCTTCCAACCCGATTCGTACAAGCGTTCATTAACCTCATTAAATTCTTCGAGTGATTTTTCCTCATGGCCGAACGCTTTGACGATATTATGCCCCGTATACATTTCTTCTACATGACCGTTTAGCTCACCAAGTGATTTTTGCTGTCCCATAAAGTGTTTTTGTGACCGAGATGCCACCATCTTAATGACGATCGCACTAAGCGGCAATGTCAGCATACAGATGAGGGTTAACAGCGGGCTGATGGTCAGCATCATCACGATGACGCCAATAATCGTAATGATCGATGTAATTAACTGCGTTAAGCTTTGTTGTAACGTTGTACTTATGTTATCTACATCGTTCGTAACTCTGCTTAGAATCTCGCCATGCGTGCGTCCGTCAAAGTACTTAAGTGGCAGACGATTCAGCTTATCATTGACCTGCTGGCGCATGTCATACACAATTTTTTGCGCTACACCTGCCATCAAATATTGCTGTATATAACTGAAAAACGCACTGAACAGGTATAAGCCAACAAGCAGCAGTAGGATATTAGTAATAAAGTCAAAGTCCATGGCAGCTGGGAGTCCGTTGAACTTCGCCATTGTAAATTCAAACAGCTTGGTTGTTGCTTTACCCATAATTTTAGGACTGACGATTGAAAATATGGTACTGAGTATAGCCATCAAAAAGATGATGAAGAGCTTGGTTCGGCTCGGTTTCAAATAACCGAGAAGCCTGCGTAAGGAACCTTTGAAGTCCTTGGCCTTCTCACCCGGCATCATCATCCCCGGCCCCATCGGTCCACCGCCACCATGCTTACGGCCGGAATTCGCTGCTTTATTTTTTTCACTCATGCGATCTCCTCCTCCGACAGCTGCGAGGATACAATCTCACGATACACTTCACTAGATTTCAGCAGTTCTTGATGCGTGCCAATATCTGCGATTCGTCCTTCCTCCAGCACAATAATCTGATCGGCGTCCTTCACCGTACTTACACGTTGTGCGACGATAATTACAGTTGCGTTAGTTGTTTCTCCTTTTAATGCTGTCCGCAGCTTGGCATCTGTTTTGAAGTCTAGAGCGGAGAAGCTGTCATCAAAGAGATAAATCTCAGGCTTGCGCACAAGTGCCCGCGCAATGGACAAGCGCTGCTTCTGCCCGCCTGATACGTTCGTTCCCCCTTGGGAAATAGCTGAATCGTATCCTTCCGGCATAGCTGCAATGAAATCAGCAGCTTGCGCAACTACTGCTGCATGCTGCAATTCCTCATCGGTCGCATCCTGCTTGCCATAGCGAATATTATCTGCAATTGTGCCTGAGAATAGTACGGCCTTCTGCGGCACGTACCCAATCTTCTCCCGCAAGCCCTTCTGAGATAACTCTCTGGCATCTACCCCATCAATCAGGATGCGCCCACTGTCAATGTCATAGAATCGTGGAATGAGATTCAGCATGGTAGATTTACCGGAACCTGTACCGCCGATAATAGCAGTCGTCTCTCCAGGGCGGGCGCTAAAAGAGATATTGGACAATGCTGGATTCTCTGCACCCGGATAGCTGAACGTCACGCGATCGAACTCAATGTATCCGCGAAGTCCTTCCGCTTTCTTCACATGATCCTGATCACGAATGACTGGTTCCATGTCAAGCACCTCGTTAATTCGTGTGGCAGATGCGGAGGCGCGCGGTATCATAACGAAAATGATCGATACCATAACAAGAGAGAACATAATCTGAGCCGCATATTGGATAAATGCCATCAGATCACCAACCTGCATGCTGCCTGCATTAATTCGATCCGTTCCGAACCAAATAATCGCAAGAGTCGAGAAGTTAAAGGCAAGCATAATGACTGGCATTAGCGATGCCATAATGCGGTTTACCTTTACCGCTGTCTGCGTTAGGTCTGTATTGGCTTCGTTGAAACGGTTCTTCTCACGCTCCGTGCGATTGAAGGAACGAATTACCCGAATACCAATCAAGCTTTCGCGAAGCACTTGGTTCAGCTTATCGAGCTTCTTCTGCTGCGCCTTGAACAAGGGAATCCCTTTACTAGCTACGAGAAAGATTGCAAGCGCCAAGATTGGGATAACAACGGCTAGCACTAACGTTAGCTTGGCATCCTTATTAACGGCCATAATAATCCCGCCGATACACATCATCGGAGCGCTGATCATCATGCGAAGAATCATGACAAGCACCTGTTGTACTTGTGTAATGTCATTGGTCGTACGCGTAATAAGCGAAGCAGTACCAATGTTGTCGAACTCCTGCAGGGAAAAATGCTGAACGTGGTTAAATACCTTGCCGCGCATTAATTTTCCATACCCCATTGCAACCTTGGCTGACAAATAACTGCTCACAATCGCACAGATTGTTCCTCCGATTGCTACCGCCAGCATGAGACCGCCAATTTTCCAAATGTACGGGACATCTCCTTTTGAAATCCCGAAGTTTACAATATCAGACATGAGTGTCGGCAAATATAGCTCCGACAGCGATTGTACAAAGACAAGCGCTAATATGACGCCTATCGGCACTCGGTATGGTTTCAAATACCGAAACAACTTTATCATGCTTCCTCAACTCCATCTCCATCATCATGTGTCTTTTCTTTTTCTCGTTGTTGGCTGCGGATGTCATAGTATTCGTATACTTTCTTTAACAAATCCGCGAGATGAAGGCTATCCTCCTCACCTAGATGCTGAATCAGCCCGTTAATCTGTTCCTCGAATTGTTTCTGACCTTCTTCTGTTGTCTTCAATCCCTCTTCGGTCAGTTGTACTCGAACGGCACGCCTGTCTTCCTTATCCATAAACCTCTCCACAAGTCCCTTCTTCTCCAACACATTCAAGGTCTGAGTAACCGTCGGAGAAGTGAGCCGCAGATGGTTGCTGATGTCGGATACCCGCATAGCCGGCTCTCCCTCTTGCGCATGGCGCTTGATGCAGAACAGCATCATCATCTCACTGCGCTTCTTGCCTGCTGACATCCGTTGATTCCACTCGGCCCGATTGAATCGCATGAACGATTGGACGAGCTTATACGCCGTTGTATCTGGATCGAACATTTCCGCATCACCTCATAGATTCTAGAACACGTTTCATCTCTATATTAGGTTAGCTAACTATTAGATAATCAAATAATTAGGTTACCTATTATTTTACTACTGAATTATATACCTCTAAAATAGATGATGTCAAATTCAGATCCTTCCATGTTCTCAGTCATTCTGTTTACAAATAAAGCATGATTAACTCCTTCCCCCCCCCTTCTTAGAGTCGGTAATCACTGTTAGGAAGTATACAAAAACCCCGCCCAAAGATGGACGAGGTTCGTCTGAATAATCACCTGTACGGATTCGATTGGACAAATATTGATGAGTCACATCATTTACGAAATTGTTTTTGGGAATCCAACATCTGACTTGAAAATGCCAATATGCCGCGGGAATAGCCGCTATGCAGAAAGATAACAAACTCACATATGCCCACCTTCTCATCGTACATGACTATGTGTGGCATACTACACTTGCTTGTTCATTCGCACGTCCTACTTCTTCCAAGAACGACAAAATAGTATCGTTTACGAAGATAGGCTGTTCACGAATCATATGGGGGCGATGACTTGCTCCCTCTATAATGACGTATCGTGAATTGGGAATAAGAGTAGTCACTTTCATTACATCTTCTTCTGGTGCATAGGGATCATGCTGACCAGCAATGAACAAGGTAGGACAACTTATGCCTCTGAATTGTTCTTCACTTAACTGTGGATACGTTCGCCAATCTTTAAGCTTTTGGCGCAAAAATTCCTGCCAGTTACCCTTATGTGCATCTCTATGTCTATCTTCCATTAGCCGGATAAATGCATGGCCATCATTCTCAAGCAGCCACTCCGGTTCAAATTCCTCAGATCCATACGAAGCAACATACCCGCTCTGACCAATTGAAGTTAACGAAGTTACACGATCAGGATGGTGAATCGCACAATACAAGCCGACCCCTCCTCCCATGCCGTAGCCGATCAGATGCGCCTGTTGAATCCCTAATCGATTCATGAGTGCAATGATGTCCTCAGCATGCTGCGGCGTACTCCATTCCAAGCTGTCACTTCTTGTTCTGCCATGTCCGCGGAAGTCGGGAAAATAACAAGCATACTTACTTTGAAAATCAAGAATCTGGCTGGCAAATGCGAGAATCCCTCTTGAAAATCCGCTATGTAGAAAAATAACGGGAAATCCTACGCCTAGCTGCTCGACAAACATGTCCATATTATTGCAAGTAATATGCGGCATATTGCTCCGTCTCCTCTTTTTATAAGGTGAGATTCTCCCCTAATTTCCGGATTGAATACATGGTGTTGAAATTCGCTCATTTTCATCAAGTAAGTATAGAATAGTACGACAGAGTTAGACGTTCAAGACATTTCCTTCCATAAAAAAGACAACCGCGTGATTAGACACAGTTGTCTTTGTCGTTGAAAATAACAATAAATCAGCATCAGCCTACCACCGTTAAAAGAACACCAATCGTATTCGTTATGCCATGGACAAGGATTCCAGGCCATACGGAACCCGTACGCTCATACGCCCATGCGAATAGGACTCCGCCAACAAAATTAACGGGCATCGCATTTGTCGTTGGGTAGTGCGCTGCAGTAAAGATCAATGCACTTATAAGGATTGCTCCTCCCATTCCAACACGTGTCCGCAGCCAGCGATAGATGAAGCCGCGATAGAAGATTTCCTCGTATACTGGCGAGATGATCCCTGCCGATACTACACCAAGCAGCAAGGTAAATAACGTAACATGTTGTTTCAAGCTCTCTGTTTTACTATTCTCGACCGTAGTCCCTAGAAAGCTCGTAAGATAAACGGTTGCCAAGCTGAGTATAATAAGTGCAAGTATCCAGAGTAAAATTCTCCACCAATCTTTAGCCGCAAATGGCTTCACACCAACTTCTGCCCAGGTCAATTTCTGTGGCCGCAAAGCAATGATATATATCCCCAGCATTAGCGTTATGGCTATGGTAAGACCCGTCAATGTGCCTGCATATAGCGTGTTCTGCATCCAATCTACGTACAATTGCTGCAGCGGATATTTAATCACACAAATCACAAATACGAATTCCAGTGCCAGTAAAGCCAGCATTTGCAGCCAACTCCAAGGATCACTTTTCTTCCACATCTCTGTTGTCTTCAATCTTCATCCCTCAATCCTCTATGTTATAATCCAACTATATTAGGTGACGTTACGTAACCTGCAAGCACTTTTTTCAGGAGGACTGACATGAATCGCTGGACAACAGGACAAGTATCGAAGATGAGAAATGTATCCGTACGAACATTGCGTTATTATGATGAGATTGGCTTGCTTACGCCGAGTCAAAAGGAAGACAACGGTCGACGCTATTATTCAGAAGCAGATTTATTTACACTTGAGAAGATCACGCTCATGAAGTCATTGTCGCTCCCACTGGAGGATATTCAGCAATTGATAGATAAGCTGTCTTACCGTCACATCTTAACTGCACATTATAACCATCTTCAGGAGCAGTTAACATCGCTGCAGTCGAGTATTTCCAATACAGCGACACTCATACATATGATTGATATAGAGGGAAATCTCTCTTGGGAGAAGGTATCAAATCTTGTGCAGAACGCACCAGAGAATTCAAACCAGTGGATGGATTACTTCGGAGAAGAAGAAAGCAAGTTTTTGCGTCAGACACTTCCTAATCTTGGCAACAGTGACCCAATCACTCAACAGTATGTGTCCTTGCTGCGGCGGATTGAATGGTGCATCCAGCAGTCTATCCCACCAGAATCGGATGAAGGCTGTAAAATTGCAACTGAGCTGCATGAGCTGTCGTTGATCTCATTTGAGGGTGATGAGGATTTAATCGAGAAGTTCTGGGAAGTGAGAAAACGTCCTGCCAATGAGACGGGGTTATTTCCGATATCAGATGAGGTATTGGAATTTCTAGAAAAAAGCTCGGCCTATGCCTTGGGGCAAGAAAAAGCAGGGGTAAAATAAATACGGTATTCCATAGCAGACCAGCTTGCTTGCCGATTATGGGAGGAAGCTGGTTTTTTAGTTTTGTTGTCGGATAAATCCTCTATAGATGGGTACTTCCATTATGAATTACATGATTCCCATTCCTTTCTTGTAGTTCTTATCATCATAAATAGTCGCAAATTCGATTATCGGCTCACAAGTCCATTCGGTTCGATCGGCTTGCTTAACCAATGTTCATCGGTTTGCACATGATTGCGGCGGACAAACTTAGCTGCACTGTCTCTGAACGCATCATAATGAAATGCAGACGCGAGACGAACAACATAGCCCTCCTGTTCCCCACCGCAGCGGGATTGCATCGTATAGCACTTCCTGACGGCTTCCTCATCCCATATTCCCCGATACAGCACCGGAACAACAGCAAGCTGAAGCTGAGCAGCCCAATCGAGGGTATCATCCCAAGATAGGCATATGTTATGCTCATTCCATACCGAGAACAGCATGAAATAACTCGGCAAGTCTGTATAGAAAAGCGAATGCTTCGCATAGACATTTTCACCGCATAATCGATAGCCTTCCGGGATCATGTATTGAATGCCGCCATGCTGCATTTTGACGATGTGCCGAGAAGGATGATCCTTGCTGTCCAGGGAACGAGCGTGGATGCCATTCGTATACATCGTTGTATTCTCCCCGTCCATCTTTTCTGTAACAACAACCTCGCGGCCGATGAAATGATCTGTATTCCGCAAAATTTTATCGTCATTCGTATAGCTTCTGGACCAGGGAAGGTGCATCGTTTTCGGATATTTGATTTTCATGTCGTTTCATCTCCTTATTTCGCGAAAGTGTCGGCTTCCGCAAAAAAATACAATTGGGCCAGCATTTCATCGCCTAGCAAATGATAAATATGAGATGCTCCGGCGTCTCCGCCGTGCAGGATCTCCATATGGAAGCTAACTAGATTGACGACCTGCAGGACAAAGTCCTTATCGTATCCCATTTGCTTCAGCACATGGCAGGCGATCGCTGCGGATACATGTTCATGACCATAATAGGAGTAATATCCCCGACTTTGCTTCCACACCTTGCAGAATGGCTTGCCTGCATCATGAAACAATGCCGCGAGCTGCATTGCCAGCATGTTGTCCCCTTCGTAGAACGCACGTACATATTCCAGCACCGCATAGGTATGCTTGGACAACGTTCTCGAATGATGCGGATTCTGTTGATCATATCCTATCATTACCTGAAAATGCGGAGAGCTGGACAAATAGTTGAACAATTCGTCGTGATCAGAATGATCTGCAAGCAGCTCTTCCAACTCCAAGCGCGCAAGCATAGCGTCAGCTGGAGCATGCACAATATGAAGTTGTTGAAAGCCTTCGCCAAGCACCGGAAACTCAAAGTGCTTAGCAAACTTGGACATCACGCTCTCGTCAATCTTACGCTTCCTGGATTGAGCCCGCTGCATGGCGATATCATAGGGCGTGCTGCACACATGACATTCCACCGGAGCCTCCCTGAACCGCTTCAAGAACTTCAATCTTCGTTCTCGGCTAACATTGGTTGCGTCGAATACTACATTGCGTCCAGAAGTCAATGCTTGCTCAATCTGAGAGAATGCTTCATCAAATACGACATACGTATTCTTTTGCTTCGCCTCATCTCCGAACAGCTTCTGACGGATGGAGTCGGTTGCTACGTGAACAGCCCTATGCTGCTTGCACAGCTCCTTCGCGTAATGGCTCTTCCCGCTGCCCGGTATGCCGGCCAGCATGTGAATGGAACTCATCGATTTCTCACCTCCTTTCAAATCTCTTTTCATAATCGAAACCTCTATTCATACATCAAACAGACATCTATCCAAAAACTAAGATCGAATCCTTTGATGTGACGGATGGCAGAGGCATTCCAGCGTATGATCATTTACCATGCCAACCGCCTGCATGAAGGAATAACAAATCGTGCTCCCTACGAATGAGAACCCGTCTTTCTTAAGCTGCTTGCTCATTCGATCACTGATGTCAGTTGTAACGGGTACCTCCTTGATGTTCGCCCAATGGTTCACGATGGGCTGGTTATTGACGAAACTCCATATGTACGTGGAGAAGGAGCCGTGCTCTTTCTGGAGTCGTAAAAAAGCGTGTGCGTTTTTAACGACGCTGTGAATTTTCAATTTATTGCGGACGATCCCTGCATCATCGAGCAAGGATTCCAGCTTATCTTCCGTGTACTGCACAATTTTCTCTGCCTCGAATTGATCGAAGACTTCAAGGTAATGTTCTCTCTTCTGCAAGATTGTCCACCAACTTAGCCCCGCCTGTGCACCTTCCAAGCACAGCATTTCAAATAACTTTCGATCGTCGTATACGGGAACTCCCCACTCTTTGTCATGGTAGTCCACATATAGAGGCTCATTTTCTTTTACCCAAGCGCATCGTTTACACATCGTTGTAGACCATTCCTTCTTCAATATGAGATTTTACATCATGATTTTATAGTGTGATGCTGCCAAATTACAAACTCTCTTAGCGCAGAACATGGATATCATGTTCTTAACCGGTTAGCAGGTTCGATCAGTAGAGTGTTTTATGCCGTACTTTTCCGCACTTCTACCTTACTTCAACTACCAGCGCAGCAGCTCTTCATCTCGCCATAGAATCCAGCGGTCAATCTCTATGATATTCGCAGTACCGATGCTGTACTCACTCTTGACACCGCTCTGTAAGTCAATAAGATGCAGCATTCCTCCATATGTGCCTACCGCTAATCGTGATTCATCTGGTGATACGACAATACCGGATAAGGTGCTGCCGACAAAGTATCGCCATTTCTCATTACCTTCACTGTCTATTTTACGCAAATATCCATAAGCATCACCTAATATATGACCATCTGTCAACGCAGCAGCGGCGTATACACGCATCTCATCATTCATTAGCGGCCACTCGTGTTCTGTCCCAGCTTCAAGCTCAAGCTGCCCCAAGTCTGCAAGCGGGACTTGAATCGTTGCCCCATTATAGAAATGGCATGCATTATACCACACTTCGCTACTGTCCTTGGCAAACAGCGCATAATGCGGATAACTGGATTGCGGCTCGAACGTATACACCTTCCCACTGGCTGCATCTCGCAATAGATGTTCACTGCACTGGCTGCCGTACGCAAGCCAGCGTCCATCCGCAGACACAGCACCATGCACCATATCGATGTGAGTATCCTCGTAATCAAATTGCTGCATCTCCGTCAGTTCAGGATGAAGCAGCTCGACTTGGTCTTGGCTAAGCAAATAGATGCCGCAATCGGTTACGAGAAGAAGACGTGAGCCGTTGTCGAATGGGATAGCCTCCTCAATGTGGCTAGCCGGATGTTCTGAATCGGCAAGTGATTCACAATCATTCAAGATTGCCTTAATACGTTGCTGTATAACTTGCCATGACCAAGCGGCAATCTCTTCGCCCTCCCCCAAGCTTGTAACGTTTCCTCGTATTATACGTATTCCTTGTTCATTACTAAGCGCGAAATAGTTTCCGTCCGAGGAGCATCCAATATGATAGAAGTCAGGAAGCTCAGTAATTCGACGATCCTGTTGAATGAGATAGATGCCGCCGCCATAAGTACGCACAAGAACAGTACCATCATTCAGACAGACAATTGGTTTAATAGCTTGCTGCTTCTCCTCATAATCGGGTGTAATTGGCCAGGATGCTGGCGGAATCTCCTGTCGCAGCCGTTCGGTATCACCTGCTTGATTGGCAGCCCGTATCATGTCAACGATGTCTGCGGCCATGCCCGAACGCTGATCATCCCCTGGCTCTTGTTGTGCCTGTTCCCAGTTGCTTTCCATCCCGACGCGCACATATTCATTAATTTCCGAGGCATACCGCTTTCCTTCTGTGCGCCACTTCATCGCAATTTCTTCTCTTAGCCAGCTCATGACAACTCCTCCTCATACCCATTCATGTCTCTCGTGTCAGCCTTATCCAATAATCTCGACGACGTTGCCTTCTTGATCCTTAATTTCTGTTATCTCAATTTGAACGATGATGCTCTGTGTAGACGCAAGTTCGATCATGCCAGCCTTCGGCTCAAGCTTAGCACTTAGTTCAGCAGCCGAACGATCATCTACGAACATCTGAATCCCATTTTCCGTCGTTTCGTGAGAAGTACGATCGCCCGATTTTATTACGATTGTAACCTCAGGTCCAACCAGTGTAAGTTCTTTGCGCTTCAAGATCCGCCCCTGTATCAGCTTACCGATTATGACGGCCTGCTTTGCGCCGATGAGGAGCTTAGCCGGCTTCTTGCCTAACCATCCACTCTTGCCAGATTCCCATCCTAATTGCTGAACGAATAAGATTCCGGTGTTCGAACCATCGTTCTGCATTCCTCGCTCAGCAGCTTCGGCCACTTCTGGCATGCGAAGAAGCGACTCCCGCTCCAGATCGGTAATGTAATAAGGCAGGTGCGTTTGGGATGCATTCAAAAGGCCGAGTGTATTCCAAGTTTGCATCGCTTCAAGCTCATCATTCGTAATCCCTACCATCTGAATGAACTCTACCTTGCCATTCGGTGTATCGATTGCATGCAAATCGGGATCTTCAGCGAAGGCGAGCGCTGTTAATTGGGTATCTGCATCCAAGCAAATTGGCCCGTTCGCATCCAGATAATCTCCCGATCGAAATACATTGCCGGAGCTGAATACGTATCTCCCCATGTTTTGCAGGAGGTTAAGCGCCCATGCGGGAGGTTCCTCATCCTCAGGCTGCCTAGCCAGTCTGAATGTAAGTTCAAACCCGTATCCGCTATATTCTTCATCGTCTAATTCTTTATCATAAAGTTCTGAAAAACCATAGGTGACAAAATGCCAATGTGGGTATGGAAAATCCGCCTCGTATGCACTTATTCCATCCAAGGGTTCATGTCCACCCAAAGCATATGAAATGATCGTGCCGTAATGCTTCGGCTCCTGCTCGCCATAAATTGCTGTGACTGCTTGATCAATCGCATCCCATCCGGCGGTGCTTGCTTCTTGATCCATGTATCGTTTCCTCCCCTAAGGCTCAATCAATGAAAGTTGGTAATTTGAATAAATAACTTATAACTGACACGGTCTGTTTCGTAATTCTATCAATCTCCTATCCTGGTAATTATATCAATGATAGAAGCAAAAATGAAATCTTGAAACTATTTTTGATTTAATCGTATTAATGATTGATTGCATTTAGCATCTTGTAATAAAATTAGTAAGCTTAGGCAACAATTTCATTTATCTTATTCATCATTTTAGGAGGAAGCAATGGATCCCGAATCGGAACGAGAAACGGTATTACAGCTAATTAACAAAGGAAATAAGTCCTCTGCAATTGCAATGATAGGCAATGCCATTATTGCGGCTGCAAAAGGCGCAGGTGCTGCAATGAGCGGCAGTGGAGCGATGTTCGCATCTTCCATGCATTCTCTGGCGGACAGCGTGAATCAAGGCTTTGTATTCGTCGGCAGTATACTTGCGGAGAAGAAGCCCACTCGCCAATTCCCTACTGGATTCGGTCGAGTCATCAACCTCTTTTGTATGGTGGCTGTTATCGTTGTAACGATTATGGCCTACGAGACGATACGTGAGGGCCTGCATTTACTTCAGCACCCCGTACAAGCGAGCAGTGGGGCGTTCTGGATAAATATCGCGGCATTAATATTCAATTTAGTTGTTGATGGAGCTATTTTGCTCAAAGCGATGAAGGAAATTACGAAGGAAGCAAGAGTTGAAACAAAAGGTATTGCATTTATCCCCGCTTCATTTAAGCATGTTAGTCGTTCTGCACCACCCACTCGCTTGGTATTTTATGAAGACCTGGTTGCTGTTACGGGTGCCTTATTGGCCATGAGCGCAGTTGTCGTCACTTCCTTGACAGCATTTAAGGCTTTGGATGGAATTGCGACGCTTCTAATCGGGATATTAATGATTGGCGTTGCTTTTCGAGTCGGGTATGACAATATGGTTGGACTTATCGGGGTCGCAGCTCCTCGCGATGTTGCGGAGAAGGTAGCTTTCCTTATTCTTGCTGACTCAGACGTTACGGATATTAATGATTTGCGAATTACGCAGGAAGGGCGCTATTATCACGTCGATGCGATGATCGAACTGCGCAAGGGCTTAACCTTAGCCGACGCTGATGATATTATTTTCCGCGTTCAAGACAAGCTGATGGCGGATCCAGATATTACAGACGTTATTTTGGGTGTTTTAGAGGATAACGGGGTTACGGACTGGACGCCTGAAGCGTTGAACGAATTCTCATAATCCATATACAAGAGCGGTATGATTCAAGAAGATTCTTGATCCGACCGCTCTTTTTTGGTAGCGTCAAGAATTTTGTGTAAATG
>NZ_MAIS01000044.1:0-49108 GCF_001680695.1 Paenibacillus sp. KS1
CTATTTACACAAGATATTTTACGCTCTCT
The DNA here is from genome assembly GCF_001680695.1 of Paenibacillus sp. KS1. NCBI lineage: Bacteria > Bacillati > Bacillota > Bacilli > Caryophanales > Paenibacillaceae > Paenibacillus > Paenibacillus sp. KS1. The sequence goes on from NZ_MAIS01000044.1 coordinate 30, forward strand.
TGAAAATTACAAGAATGAATATATTCACATTTCAATATTAAGTATAAATGTATTGGTAATTCGAAATAAGAAAGAGATATTGCTACAAGGCGAGCTTGAGGAGATAAAAAGATACGTTACCAATTTTGTTTTCAATTAGATGTAAAGTTAAATTAGCTCGATTTCGAAAAGAGGAGGAATCAGGAAATTGAAGTTCTATCGCTATGTGCTAAGCATCCCGCCTTTGGATTGGGAGTGTTGCTTTCTTAGCATTGAAGAGTATAAGCAGAGCTTTGCGAATAAGTATAATCAGAATATAGCGTATTACATGCAAGTTATGGGGGATTGTCAACAGCATCTTGGTGATATCGACACCCTCGCTGCTATTACTTATAAAGATCTATGTGCAAGCGTTCATTCTGCTGAGCTGCGTTGTTCAGCTATGATTTTCTCTATACCGAGTGGCGATCAGCGAGGTTCAGCTTTGTTTTGTATCATGTATAAGCTTGAAGATGGCGGGGATACGTTTATTTATTCTCCTGTTCCACTTGTTCATCTAGGGCAAGATCAAGCAGGTGAAGTAGAGCTTTAATGTTTTGAATTCAGAGGTGGCTTGGATGCTACTCAACTGTCACGAGGGTCATCAATAATACGATATGGGACATGTCTCAAATAAAAAAGCTTGCCTTTGGGCAGGCTTTTGACGTTTTAAACACAGTTCATTTTACTGGTAGGATTTAACTCGATTTATGTCGAAGTATGGTGGGAGGATGAACAGGACGTAATTATATAGGAATGTGAATAGCAGGGGGATTAACAGGAGAGATTTAAAGATTCTTAAAGAAACGACAAGGATGTGTTGTAAAGATGTCAGTTGAAATTACCTTTAAAGATGTTGAAAATGAATCCAATGTACCACGGCTTGGTGGATATAGCTTCCTGCCTGAAAATATGGATTGGCCATTAAACCCAGATGGAGATAAATTAACACTCGTATTAAGCTTGCCAACGGATTTTCTTAATAAAACATTAGATGTAAACTTGCCAAAAGAACAGGTACTATCCGTGTTTACAACGTATAGCAAGGATGATTACTTTCTAGATGTAATAACTTTTCATGGTGATAACGAAGAGTTACAAAACATTAGAAAAGGATACACGAGAGTTTTATTACACGAAGTAGGTAATATTCGAAATGAATCAGAGTTCTTGATACCAGCACAAGAGTTCATTTTAGGGGATGAATTGAATTTAGATTTAGAAGAAGAAGTAGATGGAGAAGAGTTGGATGATGGAGAGATTTACTGTGGTTCGTTGATTGGGCATACACCCTCTCTGTTACAAATAGAAGACGTGGGTCTGGCTGATTATCAATTTTGCCTACAAATTTATGGCGGCGATTTCCCTGAAGGGTTTCATGATATATTTTGCGTCAGTGACTCGACCGGATATTTGTTTATAAATAAAAATGTTGATCAGAATAATGCAGGTGTATTTTTTACACAATGCACTTAGAAGAATAACTTTTCAAATATACAAGCTCCCGAACATATATAAAGAAGAAGACGTCATAAGCTCATTCTTTACATATGTTTTTTTGTTAGAAAAGATAGTCATGCAAAAGTTAAATGTCCTTGGGGTGAGTAAAGTGGAATTTGAAATCATAATTAACCCAAATTTTAAGATTGGAATACGTGATCCAGAAGATACAACGATATCGGAAGCACTAGATAATAGGCATGTTAATAACCAACACTTTACAATGAAATGGCATGATACCTCATTAAGAATCAATTATGGAACACAAATAGCCGATGGCATAAGTGATGTTGTTAGGATGTTAGAGGCAATCAAAGAAAGAGAAGAGCGGTTTGTCGTAACTTTCCCAAGTCAAGCATTTTTCGAAACATGGATATGTAAAATTGAAAAATGTGATATTAACATTAATTGGGATAGTCGTGATGGTTATGAGAGCATTACGATGAAAACTGATTTATTTATAAAAGAATGGCTCAAGCTATTGCAGCAACTACGACAGGTCTTGAGAGAGACTGGATATAATGGTACCAATCTAGTAGATTTTGATTTACTTGAAAATCTCGAAAGATTCCATTAGTCAATTTTTTCAGAAAAGTTGGAGGAGCTATGGTAGGCAGACGTCAGTATAGAGCAGGTGGATGAGAGCCAATAGGGAGATGCAAATGAGGGGAAAAACGGATATTTTGAGTATAATAATTTACTACTATAGAGATGAAGAAAGAATGAAAAATCTTTGGTCAAATAAAAAAGAGTTTTCAAAGATTCTCTCTCTAGTAATGGAAGTTGAGCATGATACCTCTCCAACAACGATGTTACAAAGTTGTGCAGAGTATTTTATAAACTTTACTAGTGTTTTTTTAATAAAACAAAGTTCTGATTTTTTGCATTTATTTTCTGAGATAAATGACAGTAATAAACGTGTTTCGTTTATGAAAAAATTTTTTATAAATGATCTTGTTTCTGACAAGATTATTTTTAATGTTTTGAACGATATAGAAGTAATAAAAATAGTAGGCTCTTACAAAGAGTGGATAGAATTGCCTATTGTGATAAGGGCGCGAAAACTTATTACTACATCGAATGATAGTGAAATATCTGTAGACAAAATTATTCCATTAGATTTGGATTTAGATAATAGTTTTCAAGAATATTTATTATCTTGGGCTTTTGAAGAAAAAAAATTAAATAAGGACGGGAATGAATATTTTAGAAAGAACTTTGAAAAAAAGTATAAACACATATGTTCTGTCATGGAACAAGGTTGATATTATTTCTTCATAAAACAATCTTGAAAAGAGGTTTAATAATGGATACAGAAAACGGAAGAATTTACTGTAATATTTATGGCTATTGCGGCAGTGTCTCAGAATGGATAAAAAAATCTGTTGAGCTTTTCTCTAACATTGGTTTTCCGCTTAAAAGTGTTAGCTACGATGTGAACTATCAGAAGTTAGAAGGAAGAGCCTTAACAAGTTTCAGAGTGAATGTAATGAGATGAATGAAGGAAGTTTGGAAAGTTTATTTTCATTTACGATATTCAAGGGCAAAAGCATGAAGGTTCCAAGCTCTTGGGAATATGGGGTAAGGTTTGATAAACCCAGTAGAGAGTTACAGATTTTCTTCAATACAAGCTTAGAAATGAACCATACACAAACTCTTGTAGATCTATTAAGTGCTTACTTAGATGATAAAATAATCAACTTTGGATATTTTTCATATGACACAATTTGGGGCAAAGGTGAAAGTTTAGATTTATATATGGAGAATAATCATAGTTGGTGGCTTGCCTTAAATCCAAGAAATAGGGATGTCCTTTACAATTCTTCACCTAAACTAAGGCATATCTATCCAATCAACATCATAAATCGTGAATTTTTAGAGTATGAGGATGCTACCTTTTCATTTAAAGACTGGGTGAAAAATCCCGAACATGGTGCTTTGGAGGAAATAGGGCAAGGTAATTGGCTGTGGACAGTTCCTGGAGAACGCCTACATGAAATAGGGAAGCTTTTATATGATAAAAAACTGTTAATTGGGGTAAAAGGTCAGAATTTTGGTTTCGTTTAAAGAATAGACTGAGAGGTATACATATGAAAAAATTCTTAAAGATTTTCTCTATTACTATTCTTGTAATTGTAATCGTGTCTATAGGAGCTTTGCTAGTATTTGGACGTAACAACCATAGTAATTTATCTGGAAGCGTTCCTGATAAAATCGATCAATATTTGATAAATGAAAAATTTCAGGGAACCGTCCTAGTTGCAAAGGAGGGGGAAGTTTTATTTACAAAAGGTTATGGATTGGCAGCTACTGATTTACCGAATAACCCAAGCACGCTCTATCAGATTGCTTCATTATCTAAAACATTCACTGCAGTAGCAGTCATGCAGCTAGTAGAAAAGGGACTTCTAAACGTAGATAATCCAATTTCGCAATACTTTCCAGACTTTCCGAATGGAGAGTCTATTACAATAAGTCATCTACTAAGTCATAGCTCGGGAATTCCGGATTATTTAAAGCCGAATTTCAAATTTGACTACAGCAAAGAATGGAATCCAAATGATATTGTAAAAACCGTTAGCAGTTCTGAATTAGAGTTTACCCCAGGTAAAAGCTTTAGTTATAGTAATACTGGTTATGTGATGTTAGGACTTATTGTTGAAAAAGTTAGCGGACAGTCATATGCAAATTACATAGAAGAGCATATTTTTAAGCCAAGCAACATGTTGAATTCTATGTTTACGGTTTCGGCTGATACACCAAAAGCGGAAGGACATGTAAAGGGGGAAGTCGGACCCGTAATGCATAATTCTGCAGCGTTTGCAGCCGGGGATATCATTTCTACAGTTGAAGATTTAGAACGGTTTGACAGAGCCCTGCGTAGTAATTCATTGCTAAGCAAAGAATCATCAGAACTGATGGGTATGACCCATGCTAAAAAGTTTCCATCTCAATATGGATATGGATGGTATACGCAAGATGTCATGGGGAGAAAAGCAGTTGGGCATCCAGGGGGATACCCAAGTGGTTTCCGTCATTTTGTTACACGGCTAATTGACGAGGAATTAACAGTGATCGTTCTTAGCAACGAGATGACGGTGAATTCCAAAAAAATCAACCGTAATCTTACATCCATCGTTCTTCAGCAGCCGATTTGGATATGGGAGGAGAAACTTTAAATAAGGAGAATTTAGTAAAACAGATTAATGGTAATCGAAAAATGACGATAGATCATCACGCTATAAAAACATTTGAAAATTTTGCAGAGATACTAGATTTAAAAGTTGACCCAAGTATTTACGAGAAAAAGATACCCAAAACAAAATACATCAAAATGAAGAATGAAAGTAGGTATTTTCCTAAAGTGGTAAAAAAACATCGATATTATCTCAGTGTAACTTCTAGTGGGAAAGGAGTTTTATAGGTGAAAAAAGAGAGTGATCGTTTATATTTCATCGATAATTTAAAAATAGCTTTAATTATGCTTGTAGTAGCTCACCATGCTGGACAAGCTTATGGACCAGGTGGTTGGTGGTTTTTTTTGGATGATGAATCTATCAATTGGTTGGGCAGATTTTTCTCTGTAAATGCAGCATTTTTTATGAGTTTGTTTTTCTTTTTATCAGCCTATTTTCTCCCCCAATCAATCTCAAGAAAAGGGCCGAAACGGTTTTTAAAAGAACGGCTTATTAGAATTGGTATTCCATTACTACTGGGATTTCTCGTGATGATTCCTATTCTGATGTATTCATATTACGTTAATTTCAGAGATTATGAGCCCATCTCATTTTTTTCTTACTATGTTAATATATTTTTTGGACTTGGTAATGAACCCGCGAATTGGACTGGGCCATCATGGCCTGATATGCAATTTGGCCATTTATGGTTTTTAGAGCATTTACTTGTGTATGCGATTGTGTTTTCGGTCTGGACCTTCTTTACATCTAAGAAATTCACACAAAAGTCTGATAGAAACATTAAGGTTTATCAGATTCTCTCCCTGTGGTTGGTCGTTAGTTTAGTGACTTTTATTACAAGGATATGGTTTCCTATTGATCATTGGACAGCTTTTTTAGGATTTATTCAAACTGAGTTTGCACATGTACCACAGTATGTGAGTTTCTTTTGTTTAGGCATTATGGCTTATCATCGCAAATGGTTTTTAACTATGAGTGCGAGAGCAGGATACATCTGGCTTGTTATTGGAATATTAATAGTGACCATTTTGTATTTTGGAGGAAATACGATAGATCCTTTTCTTTTAAAGGGTGGACAAAACTTCGGTTCGTTGGCTCGATCATTAATTGAGACGTTACTGTGTATTTCACTTGTAATCGGTCTTCTAATTTTATTTAGAGAGAAAGTTAACGGCGCTAATCGTTGGTCAAAAATGTTAGCAAACAATGTATTTGTTGTTTATTTCATCCATATCCCAGTAGTTGTCTTCCTTCAATATACATTGAATGACCTACCAATATCAGTCTGGACTAAATTTTTTATAACGGTATTTTTAGGAATCATTCTAAGCTTTTTGCTAAGTCATTTTGTATGGCGAAAGATTCCATACCTCAAAAAAATGATGTAAAAGGAAATAATTTTTAGATAAGTGAAAAAGCCAGCATTAATGCTGGCTTTTGTCTTAATAGGATAATGATGTGTCATAAAAATAATGCTTCTTGTTCAACTAACATCTATCTTGTTGGTTCAAATTGGTTCAAGTAATGTCAATTGCAATCCTTTGCCATACATTTTTATCCATATAACAATTCCCAAAACGTTGATATAAATGGATTATGATGTATTCAATACACTTAGAATATATCTGTATATTTCTCTAAACGTTAGGATAAAAAAAGATAGTAGGGATATTCAATCCTTACTATCTTTACTCCTAATATTTACACGTCTATCTACATTCTACACTTCACTCTCTTCCAACTCTCGAATCGACTCGGCGACCTTGGCCATCATGGAGCATTCAATCCGTTTGCGGAAAACGTCACAACTAAACTCATAGGATCCGTTGATGGAGCCTGTCGCATGCAGGGCATTGGCAGGGCAGCCGCCGCTGCAGTAGAGCTTCGCCCAGCAATTCTGGCACTCCGGCTTTGTGTAGCAGTTGCTCTCTTTGAATTGGCACTGCAGCTCAGGTCGCGTGACGCCATCCCAGATGTTGCCCATGCTGTAAGCTTCATCCCCGACGAACTGGTGGCAAGGGAATAGTTCGCCCCATGGCGTAACGGCAAGATATTCTGTGCCTGATCCACAGCCCGTAATTCGCTTCTGGATGCAAGGGCCTTCCGAAAGATCAAGCATGTAATGATAGAATGTAAATCCTTTGCCTTGTTCACTGCGCTTAATCATTTCCTTGGCGAGAATTTCGTACTGATTATAAATCTCCGGGAGATCCTTCTCGGTAAGCGCATAGGGTTCCCGTGGATCACAGATGACAGGTTCCATCGAGATTTTGTCAAAACCAAGATCTGCAATATGGAAGATGTCATTGGTGAAGTCGACATTATTCCGCGTATACGTTCCCCGCACATAGTATTCCTGGTCTCCGCGCTTTTGGATGAATTCCTGGAACTTCGGTACGATAGAATCATAGCTGCCTTTGCCGGTCACGGTTGTGCGCAGCCGATCATGAACCTCTTTTCTTCCATCCAGACTTAAGACGACATTGTACATTTCCTGATTTAAAAACTCGGTAACTTCATCGTTGAGCAGCATGCCGTTCGTTGTGAAGGTGAAGCGGAATTTCTTCTTCCATTCCTTCTCCTTGCTTCGTGCGTACTTTACAATCTCTTTGACGATTTTCCAAGCCATAAGCGGCTCTCCGCCGAAGAAGTCGATGTCAAGGTTACGGTGATGGCCCGAATTTTCGAGCAGATAATCAATAGCTCTTTGTCCAACCTCTACGCTCATAATTGCTCGATCACCATTGTACTTCCCTTGGCTGGCGAAGCAATACTCGCATGACAAATTGCAAGTATGCGCGACATTGAGACAGAGCGCCTTCACATACGTTTTACGTGTTTTTAAGTGAATAGACAGATCCTCATAAGCATCCTCTGTAAAAAGCTGCTCATTCTTTATAAGTTCCTCGACCTCTGATATTGTATCTCGAATGCTTTCTTCTGGATATTGTTTTTCCTTCATTAAGTCCAGGATTTGTTCGGGTGTTTCCTGTTCATAAAGCGCAATGATCTCATACGCCAGGTCATCAACAACATGCACTGAGCCACTATAGGTATCGATCACGATGTTGTATCCGTTCAGTTGGTATTGATGAATCATACTGCGAATCAAGCTCCTTTTTGTCTACAAATTGCAGGTGGTATCCGTAGAAACAACTTCGCCGTCCTTGGAAGGACGGCGGTGAGTTTCATTGCCTATTTGTTATTTGTTCATTTCATTCTCACAACGTTGATTGGCTACGCCGCAGGAAGTCTTGCAAGCAGACTGGCAAGATGTCTGGCATGCGCCGCATCCGCCGTGTTTTGCAGTGTCCATCAGTTTGCGTGTGCTTAGTGTTACGATTCTTTTCATCTTGAATAACTCCTCTACCATTTCGTGAATTCGAATAAACTTGCTACGTTGAACTATGGTAGCAACAACTTTGGAGGTTCAACAATCAAAAAGGTCACACCATTGATTGGTGTGCATATAATTATGCTTCGATTAACCCTATCTATTAGCCAATCAGAAAATAAATGAACACTTTTGCCAACAACATGGAAGGGGATTCACCTATACTTGTAGAATATTGTATGTCAAATAATTGGAAATTTTGATAGAAGATACGAATACCTATATTCGGTGCCGGGAGGTGAATGGTCGACTTACGAGACTCGAAATTATTTGCTCAATAGTAATTTCATATCAATCAATTACTTATTCATTTTATAGATGCAGTCGAGAGGATCATGGTGTGGTTTTACATGGGTGGTTGGTCGTAGATGTGATCATGAATAACAATTCCGAAGCAGAATGAGACAGAGGTGTAATATGAAGAAATCCATACTTTTTATTCTATTTAGTGTATTTTTTCTGATCGCTTTACCGAATCATAGTGATGCGGCAGCTAAGCAAACGAAAATTATTTTGGATGGTGAAGAGTGCGTTCTTCCTGAGAATGCTGACGTCGTAAATCTTAACAATAACGTGATGATTCCCATTCGTGTAGTTGCGGAAAACCTAAAGTTTAAAGTGGACTGGCATCAAAAAACGCAAAATGTGAAAATACAGCAAAACGCCAAGGTGATCTCATTAGCAGTTGGTAAGAAAGAAGCGTTAGTCGATAATGAACAAAAAACGTTGAATCTCGCCCCTCAAAATATAAAAAACACAGTGGTTGTCCCTATACGATTCGTTAGTGAAGAGATGGGGTTAAAAGTAGGCTGGAATAACGTAGACAAAATCGTCACGTTGGATCGAATCAACCCGGATCCCTCTCCTCCTGCAACAGGTGAAGAGTCTGAATCGGAGTTACATCATGTGAATGACATTCAATTTGCAAACAATCAACTGGTTCTTTCTTTAGATCAAGAGGTTACGCCAGTAATCTCGCAATTGACGAGCCCAGATCGGATCGTTGTTGATCTGCCTCATACTGCATTTGGAGGGTCTTTGGCTGAATCCCTCGGTTCTAAATCGGTAGGTAAATTAGATTTAAGTGGGGTACCCAATGTTACGGAAGTAAGATATTCGTTATTTAATCAAGACCCGGCTCAGATTCGAATTGTCATTGAGTTAAATCAAATAAGCAATGTACAGTATACTTCCGAATGGATCGAAGGCCAATTAATTGTTGATCTGAATATGAATGGTGATCTCATTACTACCAATCCCGATGCTGTGCTTCCTCATTCAGGTGCCAAACTCGTAGTTATCGACCCAGGTCACGGCGGAAGCGATCCGGGAACATCGGGTTATTCGAATCAAGTTGAGAAGGACTTTACGTTAGCGTTGTCCTTGAAAGTACAAGCACTGCTCTTAGAGGAACCTGAAATCAAAGTTGTCATGACTCGTGAAACCGATGTATATCCTACTCGTACAGAACGTGTTCAATTGGCCAATACAGGTAAGGCGGATGTATTTGTATCGATACACGGCAACAGCGTGAAGGATTCACCCAAAACGACAGGTACAGAGACGTTCTACTATCAACGAAGCAGCAGTAAAAGTCTGGCTGAAGTGATTCATAGGCATTTGATCGAGGCTATCGGGCTAAAGGATCGTGGTGTGAAAAATGGCGACTTGCAAGTCATTCGAGAAACAACAATGCCGGCAGTCCTGTTAGAGATTGGATTCCTAAGTAACCCTGAAGAAGAAGCAGCACTGTTATCAGATTCTTTTCAAGATAAAGCTGCTCAAGCTATTGTTGATGGAATCAAAGAATATTTGGGGAAGTAAATCGGTGAGGATGTGCTGGTATGAAGCAACGTATGTCGATTACGATTTTGATATTGGTTATCGCAATAGTAGCGACAGCCTGTGGAGGCAAGCCTGTTACAAAATCAGGGGCGGCTTCAACGTCGAACGAGGGGATTTATTCGCCCGCAAATGGAACGGATAAGGCAGTAGATAAAGCTGAAAATCAAACGGAGGAGATTGTCGTTTACTTCGTGGATTCTCAAGTAACGGAGTTAAAGCAGAGTAAGCTGCAAATTCATTATTCGGATAGTCTGGACAAATATAAGAAAGTATTTAAAGCTCTGCAAAGCAACAATCCTGCTGATCTTCTATCCCTATGGAATAAAATCGAGTTAAACGATATGAGATTCAACGAGGGGGTTTTAACAATAGATGTGCATATTCCAGGCGAGGCGAGATTAGGAGCTGGCGGTGAACTGTTGGCTTTGGATGAGCTCAAGGAGACTCTATTTCAATTTAAGGAGATCGAGAACATCGAACTTCTTAGTGATGGAAAAGCTCTAGATAGCTTCATGGGGCATGCTGAACTGGAACATCCCATTTCTCGTAATAAGGCTAAGTAAGAAATATGCGCCTCTATATGGGCAGCTGCATAGGATATACGGTGGTGATGAAAAACAGTACGAGGAGAATGAATATGTATCCGAGCAATTACCAACCGTGGCATTATCCTTCTCATTATCCCCAGGGCAGCATGAATCGGTGCTATAGTTGGAATCCGTATGATTATAGCTGGAACAATCATCAGTGGCCTTTTTCAAGAAGCAATATGGTGTTGAAGGATTACGGAGGTCAGCCGTTCGTCGTTGATATTGAGCAGGCAGCCGAGCAAAACAAGACATATCGTACGGCTCTGTGGACGGGAGAGCACTTGCAAGTGACGCTGATGAGCATTCCGGTCGGAGAGGATATTGGCCTGGAAATGCATCCGACTACCGATCAGTTCATACGGATTGAAGAAGGGCAGGGGCTTGTGAGGATGGGGGAGAGTAAGGAGAAATTGGACTTCGAGCAGCACGTCGATGGTAATTATGCCATTATGATCCCGGCAGGCACATGGCACAATATCATCAACATCGGGAATAGACCGCTTAAACTCTACTCGATCTATGGCCCGCCTAAGCATCCGTTTGGAACCGTCCATCCAACGAAGGCGAGTGCCATGGCCGCAGAAGGCAGCCATAGCTGAAATATCTCGTTATGGAGCCGAAATGATGAGACTAGTTGTTATCACGCTCCACCAAGCGATAAGCGAGGTGGAGCGTTTTTGCATTTATGATCCAGTTCACAAAATAAACGTTACGGGCGTAACTGATACGCCTCCGGTTCTTTTGATATAGTAAGGCTGTAAGCCAACGTGGTCATTACCACTTCCGAAGTGCAGGGACTTCCTCTGTTTCCTCGCACATCTGTTCTAGCTTCTGTAAATTGACGATATATATAAATTTCTGACGAATGTCGATCAATCCTTCGCTCTGAAAGTCACTAAGGGTTTTGGAGATGGATTCACGTGTGATCCCCACCATATTGCCGAGCAGGGCATGATTGATTTTCATATCAATCTTGTAAGCGGTTCCATCTTCTTGACCAAAATTATAGTATAAGTCCATAATTTGATTTGCGACTTTCGTTCGCACATCACAGAATGTCATATAACGGATCATGCGATTCAAGACGCGCACCCGTTGAAACATAATCCCATATGCTTTGTGGAGAACAGAAGGATATTCCTTAATGATTTGCAAAAAATCAGGCTTACTGATCTGCCAGGCAATAAGCGGTTCCAGCGCTTCGATGGTGCAGATCCGATGGTTATCGCCAGAAATGGCTTCGGCTTCGCCGAATATTTCACCCGCGAGTTGAATGCTGAGCACAACTTCCTTCCCATCTTGAATCCGGTATATTTTGACTTTGCCGGTTCGAAGAATGAAGATCTCATCGCTATGGTCATTTTCAAACATGAAGACATGATTTTTTTTATAATGACGTTCTTTAAGCATTGGTGCGATACGTGCAGCTAAATCACCAGGTGGAATCTCAGAGAAAAGTGGGATTTGAGCAATGTCTATCATACGTTCAGATCCTTTCATAGTGAGATCAGCACTATTGTATCATGGTTTGACCGTAAGTAATAATCAGGAATAATTGGATGGAGGAAGAGGAGAATTGAGGGTGCAAGCGAAGGAACTGTTCCAAATTCGGGACACCGAGACCAATATACGTACGGAAATGCTGGCGGGTCTGACTTCATTTATTACGATTGCCTATATTATTGCGGTTAACGGGGCTATCTTAAGTATTGCGGGCATGCCGTATGAAGCCGCGACAATTGCGACCGTACTGTCTTCCATAGTTGGATGCATGCTGATGGCATTCTGGGCGAAATCACCGCTCATTCTGGCGCCAGGCATGGGGGATAACGCGTTTTTTGTCTTTACGTTGGTGGCCTCCTTCGGCCTGACGTGGCAGCAGGCACTGGCAGCGAGTTGTATCGCAGGTGTTCTGTTCTTTGGCATTTCGATGACGAGAAGCGCCTTCTATTTGTCGCAGACGATACCCGAATCGATGATACGAGCCATGACGGCAGGCATCGGATTGTTCATTGGATTTCTAGGATTGAAAAATGGCGGCGTTATCGTACCCAGTGAGAGTACGTTCGTGCAATTGGCGAGCTTCAGCGATCCGTATGCGTTAACGACTCTATTGACGCTTGCTCTCGTAGTACCGCTGTTTTTGCGCGGGGTGAAGGGGAGCTTCCTGATTGGAATCATTGCAGGAACACTGATTGGGGGAGTTCTTGGGATTGTCGATTTCTCGAAAATGGATAGCTTCACGTTCTCCATGGCGGGGTATGAGCAGCTGCTATTTGCTTTTGATTTTAGCCTGCTGAGCAGCTTTCATTTCTGGATTGCCGTGTTTTCCTTATTGATGGTTATTCTCTTCGCGAATATGGGGGCGCAGTTAGGCATGCTGCCGGACCATTCGAAGTTCAAGCGTTCATTTCAAGCCAACGCGTTATCTATCATTACGGCATCCATGCTCGGATGCAGCCCGACGACTACGGTTGCTGAATCCGCAACAGGCATTGCGGCAGGGGGGAGATCTGGATTAACGCCATTTATCGCAGGTTTGCTGTTTATTCCGGCATTGTTCGTTGTTCCGATCTTGAAATTGATCCCGAATGCTGCGATTGCACCTGTGCTTATCATTGTGGGCTGTTTGATGATGCAAGGGGTCAGACATATTCAGTGGGATGACTTGACGGAGGCTTTTCCAGCATTTCTGATGATGCTCGTGATGCCGTTATCATTCAGTATCGTGAATGGGATAGCATGTGGTTTCATTGCTTATCCGATGGTCAAAATCGTCACGGGGCGGCGCTCTGAAGTCACGGCAGCCATGTATGGGATTGCGGTATTGTTCTTGATCTATTTTATCGTGAGACAGTAAAAGATTTTTGTGTAAATTTTTGTCTAAATATGGTAAACTAGGCGGAGAGGATGGTTGGAGAGGGGGACGTGCCGTGGGATTGATTGCCATCACCCGAATATGACGCATCGCGTATGCTTATGCCTGATGCGCCCATATTCGGGTTTGTTACGGTTACGGTGAAGCAGCATTACCCTTGGCGGATCGCTGTCTCCAAAGCGACTTCAATCATATCGTTGAACGTCAATTGCCGCTCTTCGGATGTCGTCGCTTCACCTGTTAGGATATGGTCGCTTACTGTGAACATAGCAAGTCCGTTGATTTGATGCTTCGCCGCCAGCGTGTACAATGCTGCAGTCTCCATTTCAACAGCCAACACGCCGTAAGCGCCAAGCTTCAGCATCGTTTCCTTGTCATTGTCCTCTGTATAGAAGATATCAGAGCATAAGATGTTCCCTACACGCAGATTTAGTTTCTTCTCCTTGCCGATATCGTACGCTGTCTTGATGAGATCGAAGTTCCCAATCGGCGCGAATGCATAACCCGGGAACCGGTTCGTATTAAGCGAAGAATCCGTACATACCGCTTGGGCGATAAGCACGTCGCGCAGCTTCACATCATGTTGAATCGCGCCGCATGTTCCAATGCGAATGATCGTCTTCACATCATAATCTTGAATCAATTCTGTTGCGTAAATCGCGAATGAAGGAACTCCCATCCCAGAACCTTGCACAGAAACAGGCTTCCCTTTGTATGTCCCTGTGAACCCAAGCATCCCGCGGACTTGGTTATGGCATTTCGCGTTTTCCAAGAATGTCTCAGCAATATACTTCGCGCGCAGCGGATCTCCAGGCATTAAGGCAACGGGTGCGATTTCACCTTTTTTAGCTTCTATATGTACACTCATTGGAACGTACCTCCTTTTTCATTTTCAGCGCATGAATCATGAAAACGCTTTACTCCAATACCCTATCATACGTGTACACATCAATTCAGTAATGCAAGCTATCGCTTTTCTGTGAAGTAGATTACAAAAAAACAGTGCAGCGTTTAACTGAACTTCTTCTACGCTCCATCTATAATCGAGTTGTCTCCAGCTTTTGTGTACCACCTGCGCTGGTCAGGCGAATGAGCGCATACACGATCGCATATGCTGCGAAGCGTGGGGAGATCAACAATTTTGATCGTTTTCTGTTCAATCGAGATAATCCCTTCATCTTGGAAGTCCTTTAATACTTTGGAGACGGACTCGCGGGTTACACCGAGCATATTAGCAATGACATGATGCGTTAATTTATAGCCAATTATGTAAGCGGATTCACCTTCGGCTTTCCGTCCTAGGTTGCAATACAGGTCATAGATGAGGTTCGCCGTCTTCAGACGAGTGTCAAGGAAGGAGATGTACTGGGCTTTGCGATTAAGAATCCGGATGCTCTCTACGAGCAGCCAGTAACAGCGTCGCAGCACGCTGGGATACTCGTCCAGAATGGTCTGGAAATCTTGCTTCTTCAAATACCAGGTGTGCACGGTTTCCATAGCAGCGATGGAGGCAATGCGGTAATCATCATAATGGATGGCTTCGATCTCGCCGACGACATGGCCAGGGAAGGCAACGCCATATATGATTTCTTTGTCTTCGAACAAGCTATATATTTTAATGGATCCGGAGCGAATAAGGAACACATCGCGCCATTATGATCGCTCTCGTAGATAATAGCTTGATTCTTGCGGAATTGCCGTTTGCTGAGCATAGGCATAATACGCTCTACTGCTTCATCTGATAGTTCTTCAGAGATTGAAATGCTTCTTATGTCTGTAATCATCATAGATGCCCTCACTTTCCAATATATGTGGCATGTTAGAAAATCACTGAAATCACTGAAGCTAGTCCATAAAAGATAGATTCATAGAGTAGAGCCGTGTTGAAACGAAGCTTTTTACTGTTCATTATGACCGTGATGCGGCTGAAATTTAAGGCAAGTGAAGCCCATTACCGGTAATGAAAATAGATTTTCACAAATAATGTGTCGGAGGGTCTAGAGATGAAGAAAAAGATGAATCTTATACTTGTATTCGTATTGATGGTTTCCATGGTGTTAACCGCATGTGGTGCAAAGAATGAATCCAAGAGCGGAGCTGGCACACCTGGAGAAACTGGCGGCAAAAAGCTCAAAATCGGTATGGTTACTGACTTGGGTAGCGTCAATGACAAATCCTTCAACCAGAATGCATGGGAAGGATTGCAGAAGTTGAAGGCTGACTTTGGATACGATGTCAAATACGCGGAACCCAAACAAGATTCTGAAGTCATCCCAAATTTGAATCAATTCGTCAAAGGCGGATATGACCTCACATGGGCGACAGCTTATACATTGGATGGCGCCATAACGCAAATTGCCAAAGAAAACCCGGATGCGAAGCTTGGCATCATTGATTCCTCCATTGTTGTGCCAAACGTTGCAGCTGTTTCCTTCAAAGAACAAGAAGGGGCCTACTTAGTAGGGGTAATCGCTGGCTTGATGACCAAATCGAATAAAATTGGCTTCGTCGGCGGCATGGAAATCCCTCCAATCCAACGCTTCGCAGCCGGTTTCCGTGAAGGGATCAAAGCCGTAAATCCGAATGCACAATTATCCGTGAACTATACAGGGCAATTTACGCGCGTTGATATGGGGAAATCCGCTGCGGCAACGATGTACAATGACGGGGCAGATATTATTTTCCATGCTTCAGGATTGACAGGCAACGGCGTATTTAACGAGGCGAAAGAGCGTGTCTCCCAAGGGCAAAAAGTATGGGTTATCGGGGTAGATAAAGACCAATCTTTGACGTTCGGCGATGAAGTAACCTTAACGTCCATGATCAAGAAAGTTGATGTCGCTGTCTATGAAATCTCGAAGCAACTAGCAGAAGGCAACTTCCCAGGCGGTAAAGTGACGAACATGGGTCTCAAAGATAACGGTGTTGACATTGCACCAACATCCACTAAGAACGTTCCGGCAGATGTATTGGCGAAAGTAGAAGAATACCGCAAAAAAATTATTGATGGTGAAATTGTCGTACCAGAAATGTAAAGCAAAGAACCGATTGGAACCGAAAAGCTCCCCTCGCCTAATCAGCGGGGGGTTGTTTCTGGAGGAGGAAGGAGCCAAGTCTAATGGTGCATACAGAGACGGTATTGGAGTTAAAAGGAATCACAAAGCGATTTGGTGACGTCGTCGCGAATGAAGACATCTGCTTTGCCTTGAAGAAGGGCGAGATTCATGCATTGCTTGGTGAGAATGGTGCGGGCAAGTCGACATTGATGAATATCGTATTCGGATTGTATCAGCCAACAGAAGGCTCTATTTGGGTCAACGGACAAGAAGTGATTATGGATACCCCGAACCGGGCGATTGAGCTGGGGATTGGGATGGTGCATCAACATTTCAAGCTTGTACAGCCTTTTACGGTCACTGAAAATATCATTCTCGGCATGGAACCGAAATCCGGTCTGAGAACCGATTTGAAAAGTGCTTCAGCTAAAATTCGGCAATTATCGGAGCAGTATGGCCTAAATGTGGATCCTGCTGCCAAGATTGAGCATATTTCAGTAGGAATGCAGCAGCGGGTAGAAATCTTGAAGACGCTGTACCGCGGCGCAGATATCGTCATCTTGGACGAGCCGACGGCGGTGCTGACTCCTCAAGAGATTACGGATCTGCTTGCCATTATGAAGCGGCTTGCGAGTGAAGGCAAGTCCATTATTATCATCACGCACAAGCTGAAGGAAATTATGGAGGTTGCGGATACGTGCACCATTATTCGCCGGGGGCGCGTGATCGACTCGGTTATGGTCAAGGATTCCAGTCCTCAAGAATTGGCTGAGAAGATGGTGGGCCGCGAAGTGCGGTTCAAGACGGAGAAGGCTCCAGCCAATCCGATGCAGCCTATTCTAAACGTAAACAACTTACACGTTCGCAGGGATAATGGACAATTTGCGGTAGACGGCCTCTCCTTCCAGGTTCGTGCGGGTGAAATCGTCGGCATCGCGGGGGTCGATGGGAACGGTCAAACCGAGTTAATCGAAGCATTAACAGGCATGCGGCGTGTAGAATCGGGCGAGATTCAGTTGGACGGCGTCAATGTCGTGAACAAGACTCCGCGTGAGGTTGGCCGAGCTGGAATGTCGCATATTCCGCAGGATCGCCATAAGCATGGTCTGGTGTTGGACTTTACCGTGCCAGAGAATGCAATCTTGCAGACCTATGATAAGCCTGAATTGACGAAGGGCGGACTTATGGATCACAAAGCTGCGTTAACGCTCGCCGAGAAATACGTGAGATCATTCGATATCCGTATTCCCGGATACGAGGTGCCGGTACGTGCAATGTCCGGAGGCAACCAGCAGAAATTAATTATCGCGCGGGAAATTGATCGGCATCCCAAGCTGTTGATCGCCGCGCAACCGACACGCGGCCTCGATGTTGGAGCGATTGAGTTTGTCCATAAGGCGCTCATTGCGGAACGCGATAATGGCAAAGGCATCCTTCTCGTATCCTTCGAATTGGAAGAAATCATGAACGTGGCTGATCGAATTATCGTGCTCTTCAATGGTCAAATCGTAGGAGAAGCTCGTCCGGAAGAGACCAATGATCAAGAGCTAGGATTGATGATGGCGGGCAGACGACAAGGAGGCGAATCGAATTGAATCGTGTGAACAAGCTTCTGCGTCAAGAATCGATCTGGATACCGGTCATTTCCATTGTGATTGGGATTGTCATCGGCGCGATTGTGATGCTGATTGGCGGATATGATCCATTGCTTGCCTATTCTTCGTTGATAGATAAGATTTTCGGTAGTGTCTATGACGTCGGTGAAACGCTGCGTTCTATCGTCCCACTGATTCTATCAGGTCTCGCGGTTGCGATCGCATTCCGCGGCGGGATGTTCAATATCGGGGTGGAAGGGCAGATCGTGATGGGCTCTCTCGGGGCCTTGATGGTCGGAAATATGCTGGAATTGCCGCCATTCATTCATGGGATCGTAGCGATACTCGTCGGAACCTTGTTCGGTGGAATATGGGGGGCACTGGTCGCCATATTCAAAGTCAAACGCGGGTTGAATGAAGTTATCTCGTGCATCATGCTGAACTGGATTGCCCTATATATTAGTCATATTGCAATCAAATCGTACATGGCTGAAGCAGGCACATCCCGTTCACAAATGATCCATGAATCTGCGGACATCCAGATTCCGTGGTTATCGGATCTGCTCAGCGGGGCTCGTATTCACTGGGGATTCTTCATCGTCATCTTCATCCTTATCGGTTATTACTATTATATGAACCGCACTAAGAAGGGCTATGAGATTCGTGCAGTAGGATACAATAGGCATGCTGCGGAATACGCAGGGATGAATGTATCTAAGATTGCGATTCGTACGTTCTTTATCTCCGGCGCGCTTGGCGGCTTGATTGGCACGTTCGAAGTGCTCGGTGTATTTAAGTATATGGCGATTACGCCTAATACTTCTGGCATTGGGTTCGATGGAATCGCGGTAGCCCTTCTCGGCATGAACACGGCAGTTGGGGTAACCTTGTCCGCAGCTCTATTTGGCGGCTTGTATTATGGTGCGCAAGGAATGAGCTTCGGTGCCGATGTGCCTCCTGAAGTGATTAAGATGGTAATCAGTATCATTATCTTCTTCGCGGCAGCTCCAGGAGCCATCCGCATGTTCATCAAGATGTTCAAACGCAAATCGAAGCGGGAGGAGGGGTAAACCATGGATATTCTAGCCAATCTATTGAATGGAACATTCGTGTTTGCCACGGCATTGATCTTTGCCGCACTCGGCGGGGTGATCGTCGAACGTACCGGTGTTATTAACCTGGGACTTGAAGGGTTTATGATATCGGGAGCATTCGCTGCTGCGGTTACGACGCATTATGCGGAGAGTGCGGGGCTTGGTGGTGCTTCGCCTTGGTTAGGTCTCCTCGGTGCCATGATTTTCACGCTGATCTTCTCCGGCATTCATGCACTTGCTTCGATAAAATTTAAAGCAAATCAGGTAATCAGCGGGATTGTCGTCAACTTGCTGGCGGCGAGCTCGACGTTCTTCATGGTAAAGCTCTTGTTCGATGGAGCAGCGGAGACGCCGATCATTGAGGTGTTTTTTAAATGGTCCATCCCATTGTTGAGTGACATTCCGTTCTTCGGAAAAGCATTCTTTACGGCATATCCAACGACCTATATCGCTTATATTTGTGTATTCGTGGTATGGTTCGTCATGTACAAGACGCCGCTGGGCTTGCGGATGCGCGCGGTTGGGGAACACCCTGGGGCAGCTGATACGGCAGGTGTGAAGGTCAATCGTCTTCGTACGTTATCCATTCTGGTTGGGGGATCCATCGCTGCCCTAGGAGGCGCAACGGTCGCCTTAACGGCGAACAGCAGCTTCGCGCAGAGCACGATCTCCGGTCAAGGCTTTATTGCCCTTGCCGCGGTCATCTTCGGGAAGTGGAACCCAATAGGGGCGTTTGGCGCAGCGATTTTCTTCGGATTTGCCCAAGCGCTCAAGGATCAGGTTGTCATCTATGATTGGGCGAAGACGATACCGACCGAAGTGTTCTACATGCTTCCTTACCTGTTGACCTTGCTGGTGCTTCTCTTCGCAGTTGGGCGTACGAGCGGACCAACCGCACTCGGAGAGCCGTACGATCCGGGGAAAAGATAGAGTTTATTTCGATTTCGTCCATGTGAAGAAAGTATAAGAAAATATACAGTATCCCCTCAGAGGTAAGTGGAGCAACCAATCCCCTCTGAAGGGGATTTTTTTATTTGAAAGTCTATATTCGAATCATCTGTTAAACTGCACACAGTTTCCTAAGCTTCTCTAAGTGAACAGGACAAAATTCCGCGGTTCTTTGCATCCTTAGCAGGTATAATGGAGGGAGCGTGCTGCCCTAACAAACGGAACATGAAGACTGGTCAGGATAAAGGCAATGTTGAAGGTGTTAGTTAGTTTATATTTGGTTGAAATTTCCTGACGTCTTTGTTACAGTATTGGTATCTAACAGGAACGGAGGGTTATGTGTGATAGATTGTTCCCGATAAGCCAACCATGCAAATTGCATTCATTGGTTCTTTGTTTCTCTGCCTGTCAGCAGAGCAATCGGGATAAGTCTGTCCATATGCCGTCTAGTTCATGTCTTGGCGAGTGTCGCGAGGATTTGCCTGCGCTTTTTTATCGAGGGCTTCTTTGGCGCTGTTCGAACATGGACTTATACAGGGATATTCCTACCCGATTATAGTTGGCACAGGCAGAGCATTTGTCTGTGTTTTTTTATTTTGGTTAGGGGGGGATTTCCTATGACAACACAGGAACTGTTCAATCCTGAAGATCGGAAGAATAAGAAGAGACGCGTGTGGCTGATTACGGGCGCCAGCAAGGGGCTGGGCTATGCATTTGCCAATGCTGCGCTAGAAGCAAGGGATCAGGTTGCAGCCGTCGCCAGAACCGTCGGGAAGTTAGAATCACTGAAAGAGCAATACCAAGATGCACTGCTATTTTTGCGGCTTGATATCCGGGAGCGGGAATCTGTATTTGCAACCGTAAAGGCGGCGGTAGAGCATTTCGGGCGTCTTGATATTGTCGTGAACAACGCGGGCACGATGACGTTAGGCATGGTCGAGGAACTGAGCGAAGCTGATGCAAGAGATCTTATGGAAACGAATTTTTTCGGGGCGCTATGGGTCTCTCAGGCGGTATTCCCTTACTTGCGTGAGCAGCGGTCAGGGCATTTGATTCAAATTTCCAGCATAGGGGGAGTAATCTCAGGTCCAATGACAGGCATGTATAGTGCAAGCAAATTTGCACTAGAGGGCCTAAGCGAAGCGTTGGCGCAGGAAGCAGCCCACTTTGGGGTCAAGTTGACGCTCGTGGAGCCGGGCGGATATTGGACGGACTTATACAGCACGATGAGCTATAGCCAGCCATTAGAGGCTTACCATTCTCTTCGAGAAGAGCTAGCCCAACAGTATGCGGAAAGTTCGATAGATAGCGATCCTGCATTGGCTGCCGAAGCGCTTATGAAGCTGGTGAATAGCGAGAACCCGCCTTTGCGGCTTATTTTAGGAAGCGCGATTTTTGATATCGCCAGAAACACTTATAAGGAACGCATTACGACTTGGGAAGCGTGGGAATCAGTGAGCAGAGCGGGGGAACAGGGGATATCCGTCCCGCCGAAGGACGGAGCCACCGAGGTGTAAGAAGTAGCGTACGCGATGCTTATCGTCAACAAAAAGTAGGAAGCCGTTTCTCGGTATGTACTGGGAAACGGCTGTCATTTATCCAAACTATGTCGCTTATTTAATGGAGGATTTACTTGATAGAGATAACAAACAGCACTCTGCTTCCGCCTCTTCCGTCATAGTTCGTATGTACGGGCACCCCATCTATCTCGCCGTCTCCTTCTTCGATTCGGAAGCCCATCCGCGTATGAAATGCGATCGAAGTCGTATTAACGGGTGAAGTCACACAGCGGACGATATCGCAATCATATTGCCGTACGGCATCGAAGAACGCTTCGTACAGCCTTTTCGCGATCCCGGACTTTCGATGATTCGGGTGAACACCGATAAAATGAATATAAGCCTCGTTCGGATAGGTTTGCGACACGAACCCAATTAAGAAGGCGACCATTTCCCCGTCTTGTTCTGCAACAAAGCTCGTTTGTTGAAAATGGACAAAAAACAATTTTGGCAGCATGTCAGACATATTTCTGCCGCCCCACCAATCGTTAAGAACAGAAATTACACTGGTATAATCGGATGTTCTCACTGCACGAATGTTCATAATCAGCACCTCACTTATGCGAATAATAGATAAATTTTACCATGAATTAAGAAAGGGAGCTGTATATATTCTGTGGTCGCAAGATTGCATCGCATAAAAGAACGGGTTTATAGATGTCGTAATACTTTTACCATGTTCATTGGATTGGAAATAAGCGAAGATAGAGGCAGAAGAAAGATCGGGAAAGGGGAACAGTACGATGATTATTTCTTTTGACCAAGCGGCACCATGGAAGGGGAGACCTTCCATTTATTCATACATACGAGATCAAGGGGAGTCAGTAAATGGCTCTTTGCCGGATGACGTCGAATTCTGGGCTGACAGCAAGTTACGGTGGGCATCAGGTGCCTTGGACGGAGTGCTCAGTCACCATGCAGCAGGCAGTGAGCGGGAGGAAGAGGTAGACGAAATCGTCGAATTACTGGCGAAGCAATCTCAGGAGATGAAGCATGCCACGCGAAAGGCACTGTATATGAAGCTCGTGACGGCTCAAATAAGCAGCATGATTGACGATATATTGGAGCAGGTACGTACTCATCCAGGCATACGACCAGAGCCCGTATTCCATGAAGCGGTATGGCTCGCTGAGCATGGGGCACATCGCAATGTCGTGAAGTTCGGTATTGCGCTGCTCGGTCTTTTCCAAAATGAACACGTGAAGGAGCTGCTTCTAACGCTCGGTAGGCATGATGAGTTCACGCTGTATACGGCAGTTGCGATTCGGAATGGAATGGACGACAGCAACGAGGTGCTGTGGGAATTAGCCAAGCATGTTCATGGTTGGGGGAAAATTCATCTCGTTGAGAGGCTGGAGCCGGCGACGCAGGAAATTCGAGATTGGCTGCTGCGCTATGGATGCCAGAACAATATTATGGATGAATATTTGGCATGCATATGTGCGAGAAATGGAGGCTTGCAGGGGGCGCTATCCGCCGAGCAGGTTGACCACGAATTGTATGAAGGTGCGACGGATATCATTGAAGCTTTGTTAAATGGAGGTCCCGCAGAGGATATCGATGATTATGAGTATGCTCCACAAGTGTTATCGGATTATGTAAGGTTGGCGCGAGAGATGTGTTCCACGGTTAAGCACCTGTCGGTCATGCTCCATCTGCACGACTTCTTGGCCCAAGAGGAGGAGAGATGGAACGAGCGAATGTCTGCAGGATGGACGGAGCAGCTTAGAACCGATACGATAGAAGCAGTTCAAGTGATCCTTGCCCAGTCGAAATGGAAGGAGAACGTGCTGGATGCAATTGAATCGGGCGAATCGGTGCATCGCTATTACGGTATAGCATGCGCAGGGAAGCTCGGGATAGATATTTGGGAAACCCTTTATCATCAGCTTGCTGAGGATCCACTGCAGGATTCCCTTTACTTGCAGCTCATGAAATCAGAAGACACGAGCAGAATTCGGAAGCTGGTTCAGTTCGCTGAGGAACACCTGCCGCTGCAGGATATGGCTACAGGTCCGGGAGATGAGATGGGGCTTGGGAGAGAGTTTATTGCACATCAATGTCTGGACAGCATCTTGCAGAGCTTGGATCGATTCGCTGGAATTGGAGAGAGGCTCGTTAAGGCCGGTCTAAACAGTCCTGTCGTTCGCAATCGGAATATGGCGCTGCGGGCGTTGGAAGGCTGGGACGCTGCTTCTTGGGGCGACCAGCTCATCGGGGCGGTCATTCATTTATTTGAAGTAGAGACTGAAGAAGCGGTAAAAGAACGAATTCAGGCGTTGCGAGAAGCTAAAGGCGTTTGAATATTCGAATAGAAATTATACTTTACTGGAGTTGAAGAAGTATATGGCTTATCAACAAATAGACGGCGTACGCGTCTGGGGCAACCCGGAGGAGAGCGCCGTTGCGCAAGCGAAAATGTGCGCTAAGACGGGTAATGTGGTTCAAGCCCTGCTGATGGCGGATCATCATAAAGGATACAGTCAGCCGATTGGCGGGGTCGTAGTCTATGACGGGCAAATCTCGCCTTCAGGTGTCGGGTATGACATTGCCTGCGGGAACAAAGCAGTCCGTACTCATTTGACAGCAGAAGATATCAAGCCTAGTTTGCCGAAAATCATGGACAAAATCGCCCGCAAAATCTCCTTCGGGATGGGGCGAGTCAATAATGAGAAAGTGGATCACGATCTCTTCGATGATCCGGACTGGAACGTCTATCAAGCGATTGGCAAGCAAGAGCATGACAAGTTGAAAGCATTGGCTCGCAATCAGCTTGGTACCGTCGGAAGCGGCAATCATTTTGTTGACATGTTCGAGGAAGTAGGGACAGGTCGCCTATGGATTGCGAATCATTTCGGGAGCAGAGGATTCGGGCATAAGACGGCGAGCGGATTCATGAATCTGGCTGTCGGACGGGAGTTCCTCGCCAGTGCTCCAGGAGAGAAGATGGATCAGCCGCCTATCCTTCTTGATTTGAGCAGCGAGGTTGGAGATATGTATTACCGTGCCATGAAGCTGGCTGGACGGTATGCCTATGCAGGACGGGATTACGTAATCGAGCAAGTGCTGGCGATTCTGGGTACTGATGCTGATCTTGAGGTGCACAATCACCATAACTATGCTTGGAAAGAAACACATAACGGCAAAGAAGTCATGGTTGTCCGCAAAGGAGCGACTCCTTCCGCGCCGGGTCAGGTCGGATTTATCGGCGGCAGTATGGGCGACATATCGGTAATTGTGAAAGGCAAGGATAGCATAGAGAATAGCGAAGCTTATTACAGCACCGTTCATGGCGCGGGACGGATCATGAGCCGGACGCAGGCGGCAGGCAAAATGAACTGGAAGACCCGAACTCGAAGCGGCGGTAAAATTACGACAGCGCAAATGATGGAGGCCGTGCGAACATTCGGCGTTGAACTGCGCGGAGCGGGCACGGACGAGAGTCCGTTTGTATATCGGAAGCTGCAGGAGGTATTGGATGCACATGCAGAAACGATCGAAGTGATGCACACATTAAAGCCGATCGGCGTGTGTATGGCCGGAGCAGATGAGTTCGATCCGTATAAGGATTAATACGAGACTTCCATAATGTAAATAAATTGAGGTGATATAGAATGACGCTCTTTCTATCAAGTAGTTACATCACGTCCAGCCTGTAAGGGATGATATCGAACTCCCTTGGCTACTTTGCAGGCTGGGCCTTTTACCAAGGGGCGTGATGGAATGAAGAGCAAATGCAAAAATCGAACTCGTGCATACTATCGACATCATCGAAGAAGAGTGATTCAACGTAAGAGCAAGATTGCTAAGCAATTAGGTTGGTTCGTGTCGTCTGTGGGAAGGTTCGCAAAAGGGAAGGTCCATTGTTCTTGTTATTATTGCAGAGAAAAGACAAGAGAAGACGGATTCCCTCGGTCTCAACTTGCACAGCTAGAACGAATAAAGGATTCGATGGATACCGATTCGTGGGAGTAACGGACGAAAGTAGATCACGAGAACGATGATGAAAGGGAACCAATGCGGGTCATTGATAGTTAGCTGGTAGCAGTACACAGTTGAAACAAACATGAAAGAAGAGCGCTCCGATACGGAAAAAGAGCGTTCTTTTTGTTGTTTGTAAAATCCAATACTTTACAATTTAATTAAATTCTATGATAATCAAGAAATATATCATATTTTATGGAGGTGCTTCATGAATCAAGTCTATATAACAAGTATAGGTAAATTCCTTCCTGGCTCTCCGGTTAGTAATAATGAAATTGAAGATTATCTAGGCAAAATTGGGGGTAAGACCTCAAAGACCAAGCGGATCATCCTTGAAAAGAATCAGATAAAATATCGCTACTACGCAATGAACAAAGAACAACAGAGTTTATATACGAACGCAGAAATGGCTGCTCTAGCAATACGAGATGCACTAGAACGAAATGAAAATATAGCAAAGCAGGATATTGGCTTCCTAGCAACAGGATCGACGAGACCCGATTTGCTTCTTCCTGGTTTTGCGAGTATGGTACATGCCGAAGCGGGCTTGCCAGTAATGGAGATATCCTCGCATTCGGGTTTATGTGCTAGCGGTATGCAGGCACTTAAATATGCGTACTTACAAATTAAATCTGGCGAACAAGAAGCAGCAGTCGCCTGTGCGAGTGAGTTTCTGAGCCGTGAATTTAAGCATACGAAGTTTGAGGCGCAGTCTGTACATAGCAATGGGCGTGTGCCGTTCGACACGGACTTTTTGCGATTTATGCTGTCGGATGGTGCAGGCGCGGCTATATTGCAGGACAAGCCCTCCGCGAAGGGGTTATCGCTGCGCATCGAATGGATTGATAATAAGTCCTATGCAAATGAGTATGATGTGTGCATGTATTCGGGTATGGATAAGGACAGTGGAGTTCCTTCGTGGCTTGATTATGCATCCATTCATGAAGCGGCGGATCAAGGGGCTCTAAATCTGAAGCAAGACGTCAGACTGGTTAATGAAATCACGACGGTAGGTGTTCGTCGATTTTTGGAGCTGGTGCAGGAAGGCCGGTTTGAACCTGAGACCATCGATTGGATGGTTTGCCACTACTCGTCGCATTTTTTCAGAGATGAGATATTCCGGTTGTTGGAGAAGGGCGGGGTATCAATACCAGCAGAGAAATGGTTTACGAATTTATATACAAAGGGAAACACGGCTTCCGCTTCGATATACATTATGCTGGAGGAGCTCATGAATGAGGGACATCTAATGGAAGGGCAGCAAGTGCTGTGCATCGTTCCCGAAAGCGGTAGATTCCAAACCTCGATTATGATGCTGACAGTAGTTGGGCCTTCGGTCGAAGAATAGAATTGGATAGATGGCATTTCTAGATAAGTGGATCATCAAGTAGGCAGGCAGAGAGTGGGGAGCCACTCTCTCTTTTTGTAATTTCAGAAGTACGACAAGGGGGAGCGCCCCCCTCATAGAGGTTGAACACCCGTCAATTTCAGGATAAATACAAGGAGAATAACCACGCAAATGCCTAGAGGAATCGAAGCAAATGTCGCCCCAACGATTGCTATCCCTCCGCCTCGCGCAGAATGTCTCGCTCTGATCCCTAATGCAAATCCAATTATGTTCAAGATAAAGGACGTAATCATGACGGGCTTTAGTTTGGACGTGAATATGGAGTTATACTTGATCACCTCGTTCAGATGATTCAATATGTATAGAAATGACAGGATACCAAGTAGGCTGAACATAAGGGAAGCAACTGCTTGCCCCTGTCTATTTACGGGAGCCTTGGGTGAAGATGACACAGGTTTAGCAGCAGGCTTGCTGGTCGATGTCTTATCAAGTTCTGTCACTTTTGCCGATTTCCCTGACTGTGAGTTGATCGAAGCAGGGCGAATCGTTCTGGGCTGCTCGCGTGTTCTACGATTTCTGTCAGGCGCTGCTGTTCTGCTGGGTGATTTCATTGTGGTTCTGTTGATAGGTTTTACTGGCGTTCTAGATGGACGCTGCTGCACAATTTGTTCTCCTTTCGTAGGAGGATTAGGTTTTAGGAATCAGTCAATACTATATATGTAATCGGCAGAATCGAGTCAGAAACTTTGTTGATTTTATTTCTCTATACTTTCTATTATGATAGATCATGTACGAATGTTCTCTCTTCACGGTGAGGACATTTCTTTGCAATAAAGCGAGGGATGTACGGGACTGGGGAGAGGAAGTATCATTTGTTAGATAGGAATAAGTTACAATTCTCCCTATTAATACTTTAGAATCGAATATTTTTTTCTTTTAACTATATATTTTTAAAAGAAAATTTAGTATTATTTATAACGGAATCCGAATAATGCGATAAAAATCTTTTTCGTTTGTTCGGTTTTGCGACACTTTGTACGGACATAACATAGAATACATTTACTTCACATGAAGTGTTGATGTATGGAATGGAGACAAGATGAAGAAAAAGATTTATTTTAACCACGATGGCGGCGTTGATGATTTGATTTCTTTGTTTTTGTTATTGCAAATGGATAACGTTGAGTTGACAGGTGTATCCGTTATTCCAGCGGATTGCTACTTAGAACCGGCGATGTTTGCAAGCCGTAAAATCATTGATCGCTTCGGAACAGGCGGGCTAGATGTAGCAGCGTCTAATTCGCGTGGGAAAAATCCTTTCCCGAAAGACTGGCGCATGCATGCATTCTACGTGGATGCTCTGCCGCTCTTGAATGAATCTGGCAAGGTCGTAACTCCGGTTGCGGACAAGCCAGCACATGAACACATTATTGATACGCTGCGTGCAACGGAAGGCAAGACGACCTTGTTGTTCACAGGTCCGCTGACTGATCTTGCTCGCGCATTAGATATGGATCCAACAATTGAAGAGAAGGTAGAACGCCTTGTATGGATGGGCGGTACATTCCGCGAAGCGGGCAATGTGCATGAGCCTGAGCATGACGGAACGGCAGAATGGAATGTATTCTGGGATCCGGATGCTGCTGCTCGCGTGTGGGAGAGCGGAATCGAGATTGATCTCGTAGCGCTGGAGAGCACGAACCAAGTACCGCTTACACTGGATGTTCGTGAACGCTGGGCTGCAGAGCGCAAGCATATCGGGGTTGATTTCCTCGGTCAATGCTACGCTATGGTGCCGCCGCTCGTTCATTTCTCCACGAACTCGACGTATTATCTGTGGGATGTATTAACGACTGCCTTCGTTGGCAAGAGCGATCTTGTGAAGGTACAGACGGTGAACAGCAAGGTAATTACCGAAGGTGCTAGCCAAGGCCGCACGGTAGAAATGGCAGACGGTCGTCCGGTACAGGTCGTATACGATGTAGACCGCGATGCATTCTTCGATTACATGACAGACCTAGCGAAAAAAGCAACAGAGAAGAGGGAGTCATAATGTCAGAGAAGAAACGCGTCATTATTGATACCGACACAGCAGGAGACGATACAATCGCGATCTTAACGGCCCTTCACTATTTCCAAGTCGAAGGCATTATGATTACAGGCGGTAATGTGCAGTTCGATCAACAGGTGGAAAATGCACTGTATACGGTTCAAGTTGCAGGACATAGCGGCAAGGTTCCGGTGTACAAAGGATACGAAGGCCCAATTATGGGACTGGGTCACAAAGAGCATCGTACTGTAGAGGATGTACACGGCAAGGACGGGATGGGCGATTCCTTTTTCGAAAAGGCGATTCAATCCCCTGCAACTGGACATGCGGTTGATTTCTTAATTGACACGGTGCATAACAATCCTGGGGAAATCCATCTGCTGGCGATTGCGCCGCTGACGAATATTGCGATGGCCATCAAGAAGGACCCGACGATTATACCGTTAATCCCGCATCTGTATATTATGGGCGGCACGAACAATGCGCTTGGCAACATTACGCCGACGGCAGAGTACAACTTCTATGTTGACCCGGAAGCGGCTAAGATCGTGCTTCACTCAGGCATTCCAATCACGATGGTTGGCTGGGAAATGTGCACGCAATATTCCATTATGGATGACAATGATCATGCGGAAATCGAGCAGCTCGGCTCTAAGGGTGCGAAATTCTTCAAGGACGTGAACAAGGTCGTCATGCGTTTCAACAAGACTGTTCACCGTCTGAATGGTACAACGCATCCAGATACACTGTTGGCAGCAGTTGCGGCAGATGAGTCGATTATGACGAACTCTCATCTCTATCATGTTGATGTAGAGACGGTGGGCGAGCTGACAAGAGGCTACAGCCTCGTCGACATTAACAATCGCTTGGAGCGCACGCTCAATGTTCGCGTATGTGAAGCGATCGATCGCGATGCGTTTAAAGGAATGCTATTTGATGTATTAAAATCCATAAACTAACATAGAATATTCGAATTCATGCAAGTGAAAATGAAGAGGTCTATCCGACCCTTTCGTATTACAATCTTGGCTATAGACTCGATGAAGAAAGGATCTGTATATGCAATACATTTGGGGGCTTCTAGGCATTTTAGGCATTCTCGTTATAGCACTGGCATTATCTAAAAATCGCAAGGCGATTAATCCGAGAACGGTCATTGGCGCGTTCGCAATTCAATTTATTTTCGCGTTAATCGTACTGAAATGGGAATTCGGCAAGACGATGCTGAACTACTTGTCCAAAGTTGTTCAGAGCATCATCGATTCCACGAATGCAGGGATTCAGTTCTTGTTCGGCGGAATACTCGGGGCAGAGAAGGCGGGCTTTACGTTCGCACTGCAGGTGCTGCCGATCATTATTTTCTTCTGTTCCTTAATCGCAGTTCTGTATTACCTCGGCATTATGCAGTGGGCAACGAAAATCATTGGCGGATTTCTGTCTAAAGTACTCAAGACGAGCGAAACAGAATCTATGTCAGCGGCAGCGAATATTTTCCTCGGTCCAACCGAAGCACCGCTTGTCGTTAAGCCTTATATCGAGAAAATGACCAAGTCGGAGCTGTTCGCGATTATGGTCGGCGGGCTGGCGTGCGTATCCGGCTCCGTGCTTGGCGGATATGCAATGCTCGGCGTACCGATTGAATACTTGCTTGCGGCAGCATTCATGGGAGCACCAGGCGGCTTGTTGATGGCCAAGATCTTGATGCCGGAAACGGAGCATCATCTTCGAGTGGAAAAGGTTCAGATGGTCAAGGATACGGAATCCCGTAATGTGATCGACGCTGCCGCTCGCGGTGCCTCGGACGGTCTGAAAATTGCTGCTGGTGTAGGAGCGATGCTTCTGGCGTTCATCTCGCTCATTTTCCTAGTGAACATGATCATCGGCTGGGTTGGCGGCGTGTTCGGCATTGAAGCATTGACGCTCGAGCAAATTCTCGGCTACCTGTTCGCACCGATTGCCTTCTTGATCGGTGTGCCATGGAGCGAAGCGCTGCAAGCAGGTTCCTTCATCGGACAGAAGTTCGTCTTGAATGAATTCGTCGCGTACACTTCGTTCGCGCCTGAGATTGCAAGCTTGTCTCCGAAGAGCGTAGTCATCATCAGCTTTGCGTTGTGCGGCTTTGCCAATCTGGCAGCCATCGCGCTGCTTATTGGAGGTCTGGGCGGTATAGCTCCTTCCCGCAGACAGGATCTCGCTGAGCTTGGCTTCCGCGCGATCATTGCTGCAACACTTGCGAACTTGCTGAGTGCTGCAATTGCGGGTATGCTCGTGTAATGTTAGCGTAAGACAATAGGTAATCTTTTAACAATAGCACATACTAAGAAATGAAGAGGCGGTCGCTTCTCTGGATTGACACAGGGAACGGTCGCCTTTTCCGTATAAAAAAGTGCGCATGAGGCATGTCTAACACTTGAAATTTTCAGAAAAAAGTATACAATGATTAAAAGTTGATAGTAGGAAACTTTTTTGGGCGTGGAAAAAAGGTGGGCTGATTATGGAATCAGGAAAAGGAAAACTCTTTCACAAAACACAAAATGGATCGAGTTTAGAGGAAATTAATAATACGGTTCCGATACCTGAGAATGCAGGTTTCTGGAGAAAGCTGCTGGCTTATTCAGGACCGGGTGCATTAGTCGCAGTCGGATATATGGATCCTGGCAACTGGGTTACCTCCATTGCGGGTGGGTCGCAGTTTGGTTATTTGCTGTTGTCGGTTATTCTCATCTCCAGTCTGATTGCCATGCTATTGCAGAGCATGTCTGCGAAGTTAGGAATTGTGACCGGGATGGACTTGGCACAAGTAACCCGGTTGAAGACAGGCAGAAAATGGGGCTTTGCCCTATGGATTATTACAGAGCTGGCCATTATGGCTACAGATATAGCTGAGGTTATCGGCAGTGCGGTGGCTCTTAATTTATTGTTCAATATCCCTTTACTCGTCGGGGTATTCATTACTGTACTTGATGTGTTTTTATTATTGATTCTAGCGCGATATGGTTTTCGCAAAATTGAAGCCATCGTCGTTACCTTGATTGCAACGATCCTTGTTGTGTTTCTGTATGAAGTCATTATCGCACAGCCGAATGTGGCGCAAATGCTTGAAGGATTTATTCCACGATCGCAGATCGTATTTAATGAGGGAGCTTTGTTTATCGCTCTAGGTATCGTCGGCGCCACGGTGATGCCGCACAACTTATATTTGCATTCGTCGATTGTGCAGGCGCGCCAATATGATCGTGGAAATCGAGAATCGCTCAAAGAAGCGGTCAAATTTGCGACGATCGATTCCAATATACAACTAACCGTTGCGTTTGTGGTGAACTGCTTACTGCTCATTCTAGGTGCATCTCTGTTCTTTGGTTACAGCGGCTCCTTGGATACGCTGGGGCAGTTATACCGCGCACTGAATGACAGCTCGATTGTCGGTGCGATTGCCAGCCCTGTACTGAGTGTATTGTTTGCCGTCGCTCTGCTGGCATCAGGCCAAAATTCAACGATCACGGGAACCTTATCCGGGCAAATCATCATGGAAGGCTTCATCCATATGAAAATGCCGCTGTGGGCTAGACGGATGATTACTCGTCTTGTGGCCATTATCCCGGTTGTTGTATGTATTCTCGTGTTCGGGAGTACGGAATCTGTAGTCGAGAAATTATTGATCTATTCACAAGTATTTCTAAGCGTCGCATTGCCGTTTTCCATCATTCCTTTGACCCTCTTTACGAGCGATGAGAAACTGATGGGCGAATTTAAAAATAAATTATGGGTCGTTATTCTCGCCTGGGTCACTTCCGTAGTATTAACGATTCTCAATATCTGGCTTATTATTACGACATTCCAATAGTATTGCATAACATGAAGGCTGAAGCCTAAGAACCCGAGTGGTGACACGATAAAGCGTGCTCCTCTCGGGTTCTTTGCGTTTAGGTTGCATATGTATCTTTTTAGTGAACTCGATCATTGATTGAAATAGCGGTATGTTTGGATTCATTTTTGCTGTAACTGCTCTAAGCTATCGGCACAAATGGAATTACGTCTGTTGGACGCTCAGAGTCGAAATCACAAGAAGCCCAGGGACTTTTCATCCGTGGGCTTCTTTGCATTGTATAAACGGTAGTATAACGAGATTAATAGTTGTGGTTATACAAATAATCAATAACTTGATTCAGCAATCTACTGCATTTTGCTAGTTCAAGATATATAAATACAAGAAGAACAGTGATAAGCACCAGTAGTACAGATAAAAAAATCCGGAATTTGTTCAATTGATCACCAGCTATAAGTTATACTAAATGAGTTATTCAAATCAAACATATGTTGAACAAGGCTGTGCCATTCTGTTAAGTGGGATACTTTTACACCTGTATTCTTATTATTAACTTTAGCTTTCCAACTGCTACCTAATTGGAATCTATCAGATGATTGAAGAGACTTTAACCAGCTAGGTGTAATCTCCCAAGTGGCTTTGTCATTACTCCAATCCTCTGAAAGAGAGATACTTGGATTACCGTCATAAGTAAAGCTCCAAGTCAAAGTCCAAGGATAACCAAATGTAACGGTATAAGGTCCACTGCTTGAGTTACCTTGGGCAGCAGCGTAAAGTTGGTCTATTTTTGTGTGAGGCTACACTTAGCAAGTATCGAATAGTGGTAAAATATTAGCTATTATACATATAGAGAAAATAGAAGGAGGAAGAACTATGATAATTTCATTAGGGCAATTTGAAGTCACCTCCGGGAAACTGGTTGTATCCGATCCATGCTATGACTTGGATGAGAATACGATCATTATGGGTGTGTTGGGCAATGTGCTGCAGGGAGCCTGGGACGCTTACGTTGACAAGAAAGAGGTTCGTGATTGGGGCGAAGCATGCGCGAAGCTCATAGCGTGTCATAACTCGGTTGCCGATAAGCTGGGGACCCTTGAATGGGTGAAAGGGAACTTTATTATTGGAGTGGATAGCGGACAGGCCGGAATCTTTGACGCAAGCAAATATCGAATTCCCGATGCCGTTACAGATAGTACAGAACCCAATGATACGGACAGCGAATGGTATTACGCTTGCTGCGATATTACAGAGAGCGGTGAAGAGGCCGGTGTGCTGGATGGTGGAGTAGTTTCTCGCACAGGATTTGGCGATGGAGCGTATGCGGCGTATTATGCCGTCAACGGGCAGAATCAGGTGATCGGAGTTAAGATTATTTTCATTAAAGACGCAGATTTATGAGAAACAACGGCAGCAACTACTTGAACGGGTTATCGTGAAATGTCTGCTGTTAAAGTGTAAGGATAGCTAACAAAAAGCAAGCATAATGATATTCCGAGAGATGGAACGTCATTATGCTTGTTTTTTTCATATCTGTATCTTACGAATCTTCCAGCTATAATTTATATAACTTTAATTTGTGGAAGATTGAGGGTCTTTTTCGTTCGCCAGATCATACGCAGCTCTTGACGCTTCGACATTTGCATAATGAGCCCTTGCCCATTGCCTTAGCTCTTTCATTGGCTGAAGCAAGGATTCGCCTAGGGGCGTTAGCGAGTATTCAACGGCCGGAGGCACGGTTGGTGTAATATGTCGTTGAACCAGCCCATCCCGTTCCAGTTTCCGTACTGTCTGCGTCAGCATTTTTTTAGAGATCCCCTCGATTCTCCTTCCCATTTCCCCATATCGGATGCTTCCGTTCTCCAAGGCATAAATGACAAGTGAAGTCCATTTGTTCGAAATGATTTCAAGTACTCTGCTATAGCCGCACCCTGCCAACGAGATGTCAGGGTGCTTTGTTGTTGGTGAAGATGTCAAATGATCTCCCTCCTATGCACCTTGAAGTATCCTGGACACCAAAAAGTGCCTACTTTTGTAATTTTAGTTTATAAAATATATTATTGTATGTCTATATCAACGGAATAGGCGTCATTCTTAGTCATAAAGTAATAGGGACTTCGAATGAAAACACATGTAGGTGAAAACTTAGCTGTTTAATTGGGAGGAAATGAAGATGACAAATGTGATCAAGGCTCGTCCAAAGCTGTATGTGATGGATAACGGCCGCATGAGCATGGATAAGAACTGGTTGATTGCCATGCATAATCCGGCTACGGTTCAGAATCCGAATGCGGCGACCGAATTTGTGGAGTTTCCTATCTATACAGTGTTAATTGATCATCCAGAGGGCAAGATTCTGTTCGATACAGCTTGCAATCCGAATGGGATGGGCAAGGAGGGCCGGTGGGCTGAATCGATACAAATGCTTTTTCCGTGGACAGCCAGTGAGGAATGTTATCTGCATAATCGGCTGGAACAATTGAACGTATCTCCTCAGGATATCAAGTATGTCGTGGCTTCTCATTTACATCTAGATCATGCAGGATGTCTGGAACTGTTTACGAACGCGACCATTATCGTTCACGAGGATGAGTTGAACGGAGCTTTGCAAACGTATGCCCGCAACGAAAAAGAAGGGGGCTACATATGGGCCGACATCGATGCTTGGATCAAAAATAACCTACAGTGGAAAACGATAAAGCGGACAGAGGATCAACTGGAACTGGCCGAGGGTATTACGCTGCTGAACTTCGGTAGTGGGCATGCTTGGGGCATGCTCGGCTTGCAAATCAACTTGCCGGAAACGGGTGGAATCATCCTTGCTTCCGATACCATTTATACGGCAGAGAGCTATGGCCCACCGGTGAGACCGCCAGGCAATCTGTATGACTTGCTTGGATACCGGAGTACGGTCGAGCGTATCCGTACGCTTGCGACACGAACGAACTCCCAAGTATGGTTCGGGCATGATGCCAATCAGTTCAAGGGGTTTCGGAAGTCAACAGAAGGATACTATGAGTAAGTGGTTTCAAATATAGGATTCATCATTCCAATGAAATGATAGGGTATTGGTGGTGCACCGCATCATTCTCCATTTGAATGCTAGTAAAAAAGGAGTTCATCCGATGATGAACTCCTTGCTGCTTCTAAAAGGACAACATTGCCCCTCGCTCGTCAAACACGGAATCTGGATTCCAAGCGACCTCCCAATAGTTGTTCTCTGGGTCTGCGAAGTATGCTAATAGGACGATATGCCCCACACAGAAATGGGTCTTGTTGCCAGAAATTTTGCGTTTTATAATCTCCTTGTATGTCAGAACTACAAATAGAAAAGCTGAGGTAGCACACATTATGAAAAGATTGCTTTTATGCATGACAGTTATATGTATAGGTATGAGTGTTGGATTCAATCTCCCTAACGTCTATGCTTCTTCACTTCGAGTCGAGGTGGATGGAAGAGAAGTAGCCTTTCCGGACGAACTCCCTTATGTGGACGCTGCTACCAACCTGACCATGGTTCCTGCCAAATTCGTCTCTGAAAAGCTTGGTGCAAAAGCAAAGTGGAATGGGGCATCAAACCAAATATCGTTTTTGTATAAAAATGATACGATCACCTTGGGAATCGGCGACAATCATGCAGAGGTCAACGGAAAGACGGTAACATTTGGCGGGGGCGCATTGGTCAAGAACGGCCGCACCATGGTTCCGCTGCGCTTCATTAGCGAGGCCTTTCATGCTCAAGTGGAATGGCAGCCGAAGCAGAATCAGGTCAGCATCATGACGGCCGTCAGCAATGTGCCAAAAGGGACGTGGATATGGGACAGCCAAGTGATCGTAAGGGATTCAGACAAGGCGATAAGCTTTGCTAGAGAACGCAATGTGACTACCATCTACCTTCAAATTAATACCGATATGGCCCCGGCGATCTATGAAAGCTTTGTTCGCAGCGCCAAGGAACAGGGGATTCAAGTAGAGGCGCTAGAGGGACGTCCCGAATGGGCTTATAAGAAAAACCAGGATAAGATAAAAAAATTCATTGCTTGGGTCAGCGCCTACAATGCGTCCGTCGAAGCGGAGGCAAGGTTTGCGGGACTACATTTCGATATTGAGCCTTATCGCTTAAGCGAATGGAAGAAAGACAATAAGGTGCTTTTGGAAGGCTGGATGGACAACTTGCGACTGATTGAGAAGGAAACCAAGGGGAACGATCTCAAAATTACGATGGACGTTCCGTATTGGCTGAATACGATCAAAGTGCCAGGGACGGATTACAGCATGAGCGCATGGCTTTTGGAAAAATTCGATTGCCTCGTGATCATGAATTATCGGAATCATGCAGTAGGCAAAAACGGGATTGTGGAAAATGCACAAGCCATGTTGAGGGAGGCCTCCACACTGAAAAAGCAAATTGTCATTGCCGTGGAGACAGTAAAAAGTTCGGAGGGTCCGCGGACATCCTTCTACGCTATGAGCAATGAAGCAATGGAAAAGGAGCTGCAAGCCGCCCACAACCAATTGACCCGCTATGCGAGCTATGCCGGATTTGCTGTTCATGATTTTAAAAGTTGGCAGGTTATGAAATAGAACTAGCTAGATAGGGTTATTATTACGTGCAACTTCCATATATTCCAATGGTGAGGGGACTTTGATTCTAATGCTTAGCTTTGATATAGTTAGCTCTTAGGTCGCAAATAAGGATTAAAACCACCCAGGTACAGGGAACTCTATATACAAACAATCATGGAGTGATTATATGAGCAAAGCTAAGGGCAAAGGCGGAACAGGCAGAGGAACGGACAAAAAGGGCTGGACTAGATGGCAAGCTAGTGAAAGAAGAGCAAAAAACAAACCAAAACCTTACACAAGCAAAGGTACTAAAAAAGCGAATGGGCCAAAGTCGGACGGCGCAAAGAGCACAAGCAATAATAAAGGATAAGGGTGGGGTGTGAAATCCGAAAAGTACGGAGATCCCACGGACATCATTCTATTCGATGATCAATGAAGCCATGGAGATGGTGAGATGGAGCTGTAGGCCGCCCATAATAAATTGACACGCTGTGCAAACTATGTCGCTTTACTGTTATGATTTCAACAGATGGGCTACGGTGGATTATTGAATCATAGGGTATCGTGTGTTAGTTGTGAGGATATCATAATTATGATAATATTTCGATAATGAGGAGGTGGCTTTATGCCGCACATTAGACCTGTTTCCGATTTACGAAATCATTTCGCTGAAATATCTAAGATCGTCCATGAGAGCAGTGAGCCTGTTTTCCTTACCAAAAACGGGTATGGTGACATGGTTGTCATGAGCATCGAGCAGTATGAACATTTACAACAAGACAATATGGTTTTTCAAAAATTAAAAGAGGCTGAACTCGAAGCGGCTAATTCGAACGTACGATATAGCCACGCAGAAGTGATGAATGAACTAAGGAAGAAAATAAGCGAATAATCTAACTTCTAACGTATAACCGGAGATCATGATGCTCCGGTTTTTTTAATTCGTGGAGTCATATATAAGGGAGTTGATGACGTGGAACCCAGATATAAATTACGTTACTTGAGACGAGCCCAATTAGATTTAATAGAAATTGTTCAATATATTAGTGAAGAACTGGTCGCACCGGAGGCTGCAAGCAAGCTAGTTGATAAAATTGATAAAGCTATTTTAACATTAGAGCAATTTCCGTTTGCTGGGCATGTCTATTATAGTAACCCGAAATTAAATGATGAGCATCGGATGTTGATAGTTGATCAATATCTTATCTTTTATGTCATTCTTAACGATATTGTTGAAATCCGTAGGGTCATATATGGAAAGCGTGATTATAAAAAACTATTTACGAATAGATAGGCATCACACATTACTTACGTGTTATTCAAATCTATGTGGCAGTGAAGATAGGGAAGAGTGGCTTCAGTGAACATATGTGTAGTGGAAATATCACGCTAAATAAAAAACAATAAAACACCTCCTTTACCTGGAACGGTTAATGCCAAAGAATCCGCGTTGGCTCGAAGAGGTGTTTATTGCATAATGGATGAAAACATGGAACAAGATTATCACTCTTGCAATCGTAATACTAAGCATTCTTGTCCGCAAAATATTCTTGGTACTGGCTCGGCGTGACGTGGGCGTACTTTTTGAAAATGCTGATGAAGTACTTGTAGTCGCTGAAGCCAATATCGTGAGCAATGTTGTAGACTTTGTTGTCGCCTGATTTCAGCAGATCGATCGACTTTTGGATGCGATAGCGGTTCAGGAACTCATTGAACGTATAGCTCGTCTCAGCTTTGAATTTCTGATTCAAGTAGTAGGCACTCAAGTCAAGCTGCTCCACAAGATCGTGGATGCTGATTTTCTTCGCATAATTCTCCTGCACGTACGCGATCATCTGTGATACATACTTCGAAGTCTTCGTTTCTTTCTCCATAAATTTGCTGTTCAGTATCTCTTCGGTTTCTTGCGGATGATTCGAAATGACCTCATATTTGCGCTGCAAATCGACCTTCGTCTTGGCCGATTCTAGGGCGGCGATCAATTGATCATCCTCCAGCGGCTTCACGAGGAACTCGGTTACCCCCAATTGCAGCGCCTGCTTAGCAAGATGGAACTCATTATAGCCGGAAATAATAATGCTGCTGAACGTATGCTGCTGCAAGCCCTCGCGAATCATGGAGATGCCGTCCATAATGGGCATGTTGATATCCGTGATAACGATATCCGGCTTCAGCTCGCAAATTTTCTCATAACCGTCCTGTCCGTTCAGCGCTTCTTCCATCACGATGCAATCATACTGCAGCCAATCAATGCTGAAGCGTATGCCTCTGCGTATCATATCTTCGTCTTCAACTAGCAGAACCTTGAACATCGTCTTCACTCCATTCGTAAGGAATTGTTAATGTTATACAAGTGCCAGTCCCTTGCTTGCTGTTGATGTGGATGCCGGATTCCTCGCCGTAGAGCAGCACTAAGCGGCGGTGAACATTGTAGAGCCCGATATGCTGTGTCGTATTGTTTGGGCTGTGCAGGATTCGGTTCACCTTCAGCAGTGTCTCCGCGTCCATGCCTTGTCCGTTGTCACATACCTCCAGCATCAGCTTCCCGTCAGAAGGGTAGATGCGGATTTCGATAAGCACATTGCTTTGATTTTGATAACCATACTTGATAGCGTTTTCAATGATTGGCTGCAGCAGCAGCTTAGGTACGTATACATGATTGGTTTCCTCTTCGACGGTAATGCGGTATTCCAACCGCTCATTGAACCGAATTTGCTGCAGCTTCAAATAATCCCGCACATAATTCATGTCATCCTTCAACTGGACGCTCCGATCATTGCCGATGCTGTATCGCAGCAGTCTCGACAGCAGCATAACGATTTGCTGCGCTTGATTGGCGTCCATCTTAATGGCGTATCGCAGTGTCTCCAATACGTTGAAAATGAAATGCGGATGGAACTGCGATTGAAGCTGCTTGACCTCGATAATTGTGCGCAGCTCGGACAGCTCTTTATTTTTCATCATCAATTCCTTCAACCGATCCAGCATCACATTGTACTCATCGCCGAGTATCTCGAACTCATCATTCGTGTGAATATCGACATAGCCGTTGAAATTCCCTTCGCGCAGCTGGGCCAAGGCCAGAATTAATTTATCGACCGATTCAGAATTGCGGGCAGACATTTTGTTCGATAGGAAATGAATGATGACCCACAGCAGCAGGCTCGCAGCGAGAATAAAGACAGACACCGTGTAATAGGTGTATTGTTCTGACTTGTAGGAATTGAGCGTGACCACTTGAATTGGTGTGCCTGGTATGCGCTTGGTATACATGTAGTACGTACCGTCGTTCAACAGAACATGTCCTTGCTTGTCCAGCTTAGGACTGAATTTGTTCAATACGCCCTTGGTGACATTGCTGGTGGTGGCAATGATCGTGTTATGCTCGTCCGTGATCATCGCAATCTCATTGTTCTGTTCGAAAATGAGCTTCTGCATGTCAGATTCGTAGAGCTGGTAGATGATATAGCCAATCGTCTGCTTGTCTTTGACGATCGCTTTGCCGAACGTGTAGCTTGTGTCGCGATCATGGGAATAGCGGAAGCTGTTCATTTCAGTCAGCGTGTTGCCGGATTTCTGTTCAATCCGGTTGATGAGATTGCTGAAGGCGAAGCTGTTGTAGAGTGCATCCGGCGAATCGGAGCTGGCTCGGAAGATGCCGTCCGTGTCGACGATATGGAAGATGCTCTTCACCTTTTGCCGATTATTGAAGTCATAGAATTCGGAATACACCTTGTCGCTGCCTAAGCGTGTAGTCACATATTTCGTCACGGCAGGTGAGATAGCCATCCGGTTGATTTCCTCGTGATACTGTTGAAACACCTTCGCCATTGATTCACTGATCGACTCGGCGGCCTCCGTCGTTTTTTGCGTCAAATTCATCCTTCCATTAATGATCGTAAAGATGAAAAACAGCACGATCAAAATCAAAAACGGAATCACCGCATACAGCTGAAATAAGTGACGGGTTGACTCCTTGAAGGTGCGAATCTTCTTCTGTTCCATGTCTCCCTCCAGTGTCGGTAAGCCCTTTCATTCCATATTATACTGGTTCGTTGTTGAAAGAAGATCATCCAAATACAACCAAGCCGGCCCTCCAGATGAGGTACCGACTTGGTGTAGGTGCAAAGCTATTAAAATGCTTGATCAAAGGCGGACTTTTTGAACGTCCTCTCTTATAGGGAAACTTCTTTTTGTCCGGATAGCTTCAGGAAGACCAGCAGCGATATGACTGTGATGACGGTTAGGATTGTAGATAGTGCTGCTGCCACGCCATAGTTGCCGCGAATAACTTCGGTATAAATAGCAACCGTAACGGTCTTCGTCTTACCTGTATACAAGATGATCGAAGTACTTAATTCAGTAATGATTGTGATCCAGCTTAGAATTGCACCGGAGACAACGCCCGCGAGCATCATCGGCAGTGTAATCTTGAAGAATGTCTTCATCTGAGAAGCGCCCAAGCTGATTGCGGCTTCTTCAATACCGCCGTTAATTTGATGCAAAATGGCTGCACTGGATCGAATCGTATAAGGCAACCGCCGGATGACGAACGAGATAATCATAATGAATGCTGTTCCGCTCAGTGCCAGCGGCTTATCGTTGAACGTAATCAACAAGGCGATACCTAAGATAGAACCAGGAACGATGTAAGGGAACATCGTGAAAATATCGATTGTGTTCGTTAATGCATTCTTTCTACGAACGGTTACGTAAGCAATCAGAATCGCAAGCAGGATAATGATGACGAGCGACACGATAGCCAGGATGAACGTGTTCGTAATGACACCGCCGATGCTATTAAAAGCATTCTGATAGCTTTGCAGTGAGAAGCCATCAACGAAGACGCGGCCGTTCGATTTCAAGAATGAAGTATAGATGACGTACAATTGCGGCAGCAGCGCGATTAACGTATACAGATAGATGACAGCATGCGCCGCGATGTTGCCGATGCCTTTTTTCTTCTTCGCTTCAAGTGGATGCAAAGCACTCATTGTGATGGACTTGCGGTTGGCGATGAACTTCTGCATCAGGA
This sequence comes from Paenibacillus sp. KS1, assembly GCF_001680695.1. Lineage (NCBI taxonomy): Bacteria > Bacillati > Bacillota > Bacilli > Caryophanales > Paenibacillaceae > Paenibacillus > Paenibacillus sp. KS1. The sequence continues at coordinate 42,513 of NZ_MAIS01000044.1, forward strand.
ATACTGCCGTTGCGAACAATACAACGATGACACTGATTGCGGCAGCAAAGCCGTCGTCGCCGCCGACTTCACTGATGAACTCGGTAAAGATCAGGACAGGAACGGTCTTGTAGCCTTCACCGATCAGCATCGGCGTACCGAAGTCGGCCAGCGCGCGCATGAATACGAGCAGCCCGCCTGCGAGCAGGGTTGGTGTGATGAGCGGGAGCAGTACCTTGCGCATCTTGTTGATGCCCTTGTAGCCCATGCTCTCTGCCGCTTCCATAAGCGATTGGTCAACATTTTTGAGTGCCCCGGATACGTACATGAAGATAAGAGGCACCATTTGCAGGGTCAAGACAACTAATATACCGGTAAAGCCATATATGTCAGGCATTTGGAAGCCAAATGTATTGCTGACGAATTTGGTAATGACGCCGTTTCTTCCGAGTAGAAGAATCCAAGAGTAAGCACCGATGAACGGGGCCGACATGGACGAGAGCAGAATCAAAATCCGAATCGTTGAGTCCCCTTTAATCTTAACGGTAGCCATTATATAGGCTAGCGGTGTTGCGATGAGCGCCGCAAGGGCGGTTACGCTGACGGTAACTTTAATACTGTTGAATAGTGCATTGGTGTAATACGGCTTGCTGAAAAACTTCACGAAGTAGGCGAGTGAGAAATCGCCTGTTGTACCGTTGAAAAAGCTTTTGAACAGCATCGTAAACAAAGGCAAGGCTAGGAACAAAAGATAGAAACCAAATATCAGGAACGAAATGTTAGTCCAGACGTCAAATCGTTTGCGCGTCCCCCTCATAGTTGACCGCCCCTTGTATAGTTCAATTCACCTGCAGCATCGTATACATTGATTTTTTCCTTTTTCACCTTCAAATGAACGACTTGGCCAGGATCAAGAATCTGTGTTGTCTTCGATTCCTGTGTAATTTCCACGCGCTGCCCCGATTCCAGATCGACGAAGTAATGTGTGTTCTGCCCCAAAAAGACGCTGTGCACGATGGTTGCCTTCATGCCCGTCTGATCCTCAGTAATGACGAATTCCTCTGGGCGAACTGAGATTTTGACATTCAATTCATTTTGCTTCGCTGAAGCCGGAAGCTGAATGTTAGGAAGCTCCTCAGCATAGCCGGAACCGAAATTCACCTTATAGCTGTCGCCCTGACGCGTTAAGCTGCCTTCGATAATGTTCGTGCGGCCGATGAATGTAGCTACGAACACGTTGGCTGGGCGTTGATAGATTTCCTGCGGTGTGCCCAAGTGCTGAATGACGCCCGACTTCATAACGGCGATGCGATCGGATACAGCCATAGCCTCTTCCTGATCGTGTGTTACATACACCGTTGTAATGCCGACTTCGCGTTGAATTTCCTTAATCGCGTTCCGCATATCGACACGGAGCTTCGCATCAAGGTTGGACAACGGTTCGTCCATGAGCAGTACATCCGGGTGAATGACGATTGCACGGGCAAGCGCGACGCGCTGCTGTTGTCCACCGGACAGGTTCTTCGGCATGCGATCTTTATATTGCTCGATTTGTACGACCTTGAGGATATCTTCTACTTTGTCGTTGATTTCGGCCTTGGACAGCTTGCGGTTCTCTAGACCGAATGCAATATTTCCCTTAACGGTAAGGTGAGGGAAGATCGCATAGCTCTGGAACACCATCCCGATATTCCGCTTGCCTGGCTCAACCTGATTGATGACACGCTCGTTAAAATTGATTGTGCCGCCTTCAATGCTGTTGAAGCCAGCAATCATGCGCAGAAGTGTCGTTTTGCCGCACCCGGAAGGACCGAGAAGCGTGAAGAATTCGCCTTTCTTGATCTCCAAGGACAACTCTGGGATGACGGTTGTGTCGCCATACTTTTTGACTAGGTCTTTTATTTTTATTGTTACGCTCATTGTTGTCACCTAACCTTTTTATAGGTAGTCAAAAAGTCCGATAATCAAAAGTGGTGCTGAGAACCGGACTTTTTGACACGCATATTTTGATTCTGAAAACCGATTATTTGCTTGTGAATACAGAGATGTAGCGCTCTACGATTTCAGATTTATGTGCACTCACGTAGTCTGTATCTTCGTCAATCATGTTGATCTTGTCGAGTGGCGTCATGTAGTCGCCGAGTTGTGTATCTTTGCGAAGCGGACGGTTCGTCAATTGCGTGCCGAATGCATCTTGCGCTTCCTTGGACAGGATGAAGTCGATGAACTTCTTCGCATTTTCCATGTGTGGTGCGTCTTTAATTATGGCGGATGCTGCATCCAAGAATACGGCGCCTTCCTTCGGATACACGACTTCTACCGGTGCACCGTTTCTTACATATGTGCTAGAAGGATCTTCGTATGTTAAGCCAACAATATACTCGCCGTCTGCGACACTCTTATGAACCGCACCAGAGCCGCTTGCAATTTTGCCATCGAGGTTCTCGATCAGCTTGCTGACATAATCCCAGCCCTTTTGATTTTCATAGTCGCCGCCCATTGCTTTCAGCATGTTCGTAAGCTGTGCGAAGGCGGAACTGGAGCTTGCCGGGTCAGCGGATGCGATTTTGCCTTTCAGCTTGGGATTGAGCAAATCTTCATAGCCCTCAATTTTGATATCGCCGATCAAGTTCTTGTTCACGAGCAGCACGCTGCCGTCTGAAACAAACGGAGTTGCGAAGCCTGTCTTATTGCGATGGCCTTCAATCAAGTTCGCATCTTCTGGAGATACGTAAGGCTCATACAGGTCGGCATGCTCGCGGTAGCCCGCCATGGAGCCGCCGAACATAACGTCCGCGTAAGGATTTTTCTTTTCAGACTGTAGACGCTTAACAATTTCCCCTGTACCAGCTGTTACTAGCTCAACCGTAATGCCTGTTTTCTTTTCAAACATTGGGATGATCGTCTTGATGATTTCTTCGCTGTTCGGACTGTAAATGACCAATTTATTGGATGAACCCGAATCCGATTCACTGCCGCCACAACCGCTTAACACTCCGACAAACATCATGCAAGCAGCTAACATCAAAGAAAGCCTTTTCATTTGTTTATTCCCCCTTGAGCAATGTTCATTGCGTTGTGTGTCTATTGTAGCAAGTATGGTACCGCTTACAAATCCTACAATCCGCAAACATCGTCTAAAATTCGCAAGTGAATTTTGGGTGGCATGCTAATAGGAATTTATTGAATGACCTGTAATGTTGTGATGTTGATAAAATGTGTAATCAAAATTAACCATTACTCTTGAATTTATATATTAATTGATCATAAACACTAGTAATATGGATAATAGTATGCTATACCTTCCTCACATTTGTTGAAACGATATCGAATCAAGATGAAGCTAACGATTGGGTATAAAGTAGGGACTATAGCTTAGAACATCTGGGTCAAAATTCATAACCATCAGACTACTATTGAAGTCAAAAATAGATTAATTTTATTCCCTTAGTATGAAATAATTTACTGGCTATAGTTCGAAATCTTGATGTAAACTATTTAATATTAGGTTGCTATCATATAAAAAGGAGCAAAAAACTAATGGATTCCGAAAAAGAACCAGCTTTATATGGTATCGAGAATAGTAATAGAAAAAGTAAAGATTTTTTTGGGAAAAATCAATTTAATAGTGCTTTTCCAGTGTCACTAGCCTGTTATATGAGAGACACAGGAGCTAAAGCAAATTACTTATTTCTTAATGATGACTTAAAAGTAGAAAGTAAGGAAGTTCCATTTGATGAGATATTTAATACACAATTGCCGACTAACGAGTTACATTTTGACTTTGAAACGAAATACTTACCATATCAGGAGCTTGCTTACGATGATATTAGAGGCATAGATCTTGTTATTAAACATAAAGAAGAATTTTTGAGAGCATTAGAGGTAAAGTTAACTGTTTTGCCAGATAATGCAACTAGTAAAGAAGATGAATCTAAATGGGGCTCGGAAATTGTCATTAGACCGGCTTCAACATCGTATTGTGCATTAGGGATGGTGCATTCGTGTCAAGATGTCATTGGAGAAGTCAGGGAACTATTTGAACCAGTTTGTCACAAGATAAGAAATTGGAGTAATCATGATGAGATTCTTAACAAAAAAGAGGACATATTAAATGTCCTCGATGAGTTTCAAGAAAGATATAGTTTTAAACAAAAACCATTTCTTCTGCAACCTATTTGGAAAACAGAAGGGGTAAACCCGGCACTAAGCGAGAATGCTTTTGACATATTCGTATGGAGTGATTTCGCACTGTGTAGACCATTTCTTGATAAGTCTAGGGCTGGTGCAGAAATAACTCGATATCTAAGAAGTTCAGCAAGATTGGCAAAGATTCTATATGAGCTTTCTACACGTGGTAAAGTCAATATTGAAGAGATTTACACAGAAATGGCTTTTGGTTTGCAGACAGATAAGGAATTTGCGATGAACGGAAAAATGACTAGGGAATATATGATTTCCCCGAGGAGAGTCAAACCAGCTATATCTAAAGACGTATTGACAAAGATAATATTAAACGGGGGAGAAAAGATGTTAAGCCCCGAAAGAAGATTTGATCAGTCTGTCTATTTTACAGCAACACATTTATTTGAGGAACAAAATGACCAAGAATAGGTCATTTTGTTTTTTTTGTTGTCAGTAAAAATTCTCTGTAAAGCTTAACGCTTTTTTTTAATTGAGATTTGACTGTTGGACTTAAATCTAAAAACTCGGGATGCTGGGTTAGTGTAAATATAAGTTCGTCATCTGATGTGTTTTTTGACAAATTTATATATTTGCTAGCCCGTTTGGCGCGACAACGAACATCTCGAGCGACTTTAGTAGAATAACTGGTATTATGCATTAACCAATCTTCAAATGATAATTCATCCATTGTGAACTAATTCCCCTTTGTGTGTATTTATATGTTCATCATATATTTTAATTGAACATCCAACAAATTTTGCTAAGTTCACAGGCACTGCATTACCGATCATTTGTTCAAGAGCAGTCTTGTTTCCAATCCACTTAAAATTAGAAGGGAAGGTTTGAATCATAGATCTTTCATGAGTTGTTAGTTCTCTAAGCTCGTCAGTTATAGGGGCTACATCATTTGGATGTCCAGGATACCCCTTTGGCACTGGCCGATTTACCCCTCGAATTGTTGGTGCAGGTTCATCTATGGAAAACACACCACGGCGATTGTAATTTCTAGGGTGTCTATAATAATAAGTAACATCCAACCGATTCCCGAGATAATCTCTAACAGTCATTGGCTGATTTGCTAGTCTTGAGACGATTTCACTTTCTAAAAACCCATCTTCTGCATTTAATAGACCAATACAGAAAAATCGTTTTCGTTTTTGAGGTACACCGCATAGACTTGCATCCAATACCTTTTCAGTCAAACCGTAACCAGCTGCTTTAAAAATGTTTTTTGCTTGGGCAAAGGCGCGGCTATTTCTTGATCTATCCACGTTCTCCATTACAAACCATTTCGGCATTACTATTTTTATGATTTCTGCAAATGAATTTGTTAGATTAGCTCTATTTCCTTCGCTCCGTTTCCCAGCATGGGAGAAGTCTTGGCATGGAGGACCCCCAATAATCATATCCGGTTTTAAATTGGATATTTTTTGAGCGGATTCTTGAAAATCACTTAAATCTTGCTTAATAATTGGGTGATTAAAATTTGCCTCATAACATTTGATAGCATGATCCCAAAAATCAAATGCGGCTACTACTTCATGACCTGCTTGTTCAAAACCAAGTGACATACCACCACAACCTGAAAATAAATCGACAATCCTCATAATACTCACCTCGTAATGATATTTATAGCATAAACCACAAATGGCGTCAATATATTGACGCCTAAATTAGGAGGATTGCTTTATATTGTAGGTATACTCTCAACTATTTTAATAATGATCGAGGTATAGGTTTAGATGAATGAGTGAAAACGACAAATAAAGATAGTAGAAATAATTTTGTGTAATCGTTGACGGTATGTTGAAACGGATTGAGAAATTAGTTTTTTTGTAATTTGTTACGTCATTGGAGTAATCCATAGTTAGCCTGGTTGGATAATTAGAAAGGTGGAGATTCGATTCTTAATAAATATAAGATGTAATACGAGCTGACATAAATACTTACTGATATTAACAATGATTTCCTTAGGTATATTCAGGTGCTCAAAATAGTATCGGGTGAGAATACAAACAGAGTAAAAGGGATAATGTCGTGAAAGAATGGCAAAAATATAATAAAGTGATTTAAGGGCTATCTACTTAACATTAAAATCCATTTCTACCTTTTAGTTTATTGTCAACTTGCTGTTTTTTGATAATCTTTCTCTTCTTGATTTAATTATATGTGCATTGCATTCGAAGTATATGGATTCTGAGAAATCAGTGTATGGGAGGTACTAATGAGTGATCGATTTTCCCCAGAATTAAGACGAAAAACGATGCAAGCAGTTCGCTCTTCTAACACAAAATTGGAAGAAAAAGTTAGTAGGGAGCTGTGGAAAAGAGGGCTTCGCTTTCGAAAAAATGTTAAAGACTTATTTGGTAAACCTGATATAGCAATAAAGAAATATAAAGTAGTGATATTTATTGATTCTTGCTTCTGGCACG